>JANQRM010000611.1 GCA_028284565.1 Anaerolineae bacterium
TTATCAGAAAGCACTGGAGGCATACCCCAACCCACGCCCCCAACATGCTGACATCATCTCTCAACTGCTAGCAACCAGTCAACTTGCCACACAGTTAAAGCTCACTGACGATGCTCTTTCTTATGCACAACAAGCCCAAGCCATCACGAAACATATCGACTTGAGGAATACACAACGCGCAGAATTGACTTACACAATGGGGTTAGCCTATGTAGGTCAGCAAGCGGATGAGACTGCCAAATCATATTTTGAGCAAGCCTTAGAAATGGTGGATGAAGATTCGACGATTTTCGTTCCTACATTACATCAACTGGCGAATCTAAATGCTCGGCAGAGTAATATCCAGTTGGCTATCGAACAACTTCAACATTCGATTGACATTGCGTCAGACTCCGAAAGCATCCAGCTCTATTGCGATTTGGGACATCTGTATCGCCAGCAAAATGATTTGAATAACGCCTTAGCTACATGGGAACGCTCGAAAACCCTTGATAAGACACAGGAGAATCGTATCCTCTCAGCACGTGTCCACAGTGACATCGCTGAAGCGCATTGGGAACAAGGACAAGGTAAGCAAGCTCTACAAGAAATTGAACAAGCTTTAGTTCATCTTGGGTACTTGGAGGACAAAGCAACCCGTGGATTGGTATTAGCGAACACCGCTAACATCTATGCCCATGGCAGTGACTCCGCAACCACTGAGTCTTTCTTCAAAGAGGCAATCGACATCGCCGAAGCTGAGAACGATACCCAAGCACAAAGTATCCGACTCAATAATTATGGCTGGTATCTGTTGGCAACGGGTCGTCCTATGCTGGCAATTACCCAATACGAGCAAGCCCTCAACCTGAGTCGCGCACAAAACTGGCAACATGAGATGGCAATTCAAACTACCAATTTGGGGAATGCCTACACGGATTTGGATCAATTTGACATGGCATTGCAATATCATCAAGATGCCCTTGTGATGGCGAATGCGGTAGATGACCCGATAATCAGCAACAGAGTTCGTATCAATGTAGCAAAGACACTCATTCAAATGGGGCAATGGGAGAAGGCACGTACAACGCTTGATGAGATACAAGCGACGTTGAAAGCGTATCCGCATTTTGAGCAAGCATTGGACAAACAATTGATTCAAATGGAATTGCACTTGCATGATGATGAAGCGAAATCGGTTTTAGAATCATTGATGACACTTCAATATGATGCCAAGCAAGGTGGACGGCAACGACACTATGCTCAGGTATTGGATTGTAAACATCGTGCGCTTTTGCAAATGGGGCAGAAAGACCAAGCGCGAGAAACTTTAGAAGAAGCGAAAAAGCAATTTGAGATACTGGATATGCCTTACGATGCTCCACTTCAATCTGCAACAGAAGCACAAGCCTAATGGCGAGAATCTGGTTTACGTCTGCACCCCTGTATAGCCACACCGATTGGGGAGGCTTCCTCAATACTGCACAAGCATTACAAGCTAAAGGGCATGAGATATTGTGGGTCAGTGAAAAGCCTCTCGCGGGGGCTATCCAACATGCGAAGTTGCCCTTCAAAGAGATTCGGGATACCGGCTGGTTGTATCCGCTTCCCCCACCGCCAGAATTTGACTCCATGTCGCCACAAGAGGCTGTCATGTTGCGCTATCGACGGGCATTAGATACATGGCTGAGTGAAGATTTGGTTGCTGATGGAACACGCGCGCTAGTGAAGCTAGCCGAAAAAATTGGAAAGCCCGATCTGATTGCGATTGACCCTTTTCTCAGTTCTGCCGCGCTGGCTAGTGAAATTTTGGATGTTCCGATGGTGGTTTGTGGCTGGTTGGCACAACGTACATTGGATGAAAATGTCCTGTTTCCTGTGCAACGTGACCTGAGTAGTGACAGTCAGCAACGGATACAGCGTTTGTGTGATACCTTTGAGATTGAAGGGAAATACTTTTCTAAAGGGACAGCTCCTTCCATCCGAAGTGAACATCTGCATATCACCTATTTCACGCCCGACTGGTATCAGCAAGAGATGCCAACGGTTTTGCCTCAGACAGAATTTGTGGGTGGCAGTCCAGAACAACCCACCACACCTATCCCCGATTGGCTACAAGCTATTCCTGATGACCAACCACTTGCTGTGGTGACATTGGGTACGGTGTTTACCGGGGATTTGGGCTTCTTTAGTTGGGCGGCGCAGGCAGTCGCGCGGGCTGGCTTGACTCCTGTTGTGACTATTGGTTGGAATCCGATTGCTCCAGAAGATAAACAGGCTCTGTTGCAAGCTCTACCAAAAGGCACACGATTGCTAAATTGGATACCTTTTGAACACGTCTTGCCTCGCGCGAAGCTCATCATTCATCATGGCGGAATGGGGACAACTCATCGCGCGATTGTGCATGGTGTTCCGCAGATTGTCGTGCCACACGCCGCCGACCAACGCCTCCAAGCGAAACGGGTTGCCCAAGCGAAAATCGGGCTTAACCTGAGCGCGCATGAGGTTCGTCAAGGACAATTGTGGGACGGGACAAACGCCATACTAGAAGCAGAGTGGGTGCAAGAGAATGCGAAAGAGTATGCCTATCAGATGGCGCAATATGGGGGTCCAGAACGCGCGGCTGAGTTGATTGAGGGTTTGCTATAAGCTGTACAATCGCAAGGTTTCGATGAGTTCTGGCTCGACATCCTGCACATCAATCGGAATTTGGGGAAGGAATTGAATCTGTGTGTGAAGACTACGGAGGAAATTCCGAATGTTTTGATGGGTTGCATGATAAACCGAATTATAACTGTCAGGGGCTTGTTGACCTGTTTTCCAGACCTGAAAGTGTTTTAGCCAGTCGGTGAGTTCATAGACATTGAGTTCGTTGCGTTGCATGACAGTGAGGGCTGTTTTGGCAAGGCGGTCATCTTCGTCATGATGAAAGATTGCTTCGGTTTCCATCATCACTTTTTCAGCCAGAGCATCGAGTAGACGGGTAAGGGATGCCGAATCCAAGTAGCCACTGCGGGCAAGGAATTTAAGCAAGTCCGCCGTGTGCGCACAGGCATTCGCCCAGCCTTTGCCATGTACGTAGGCACGCGCGTCTCGCTCTGCAACCAGATAATGTCGGGTTCGATCTAATAGTGACAGAACTTCTGCTTCTTCTAAGAAGTTGGTTTGAACATTGCGATAAACGATGTGGGATAAAATCAGCGCAGAGTAAGAGCGCAAAAAAACCGTGTCGGTGTCCTGCTCGCCAATACCTTCGGACAAATTTGGTACCAGCCATTCAATCATTGCCCGTAAATCGTCGTCCGTATGATAGCGATAGACGATAATCCAGCGCGCTAGTATGGCATAGGCAATGGTGTCACGTGCGTCAGGGTCGGGGTTGCCGAGA
>JANQRM010000623.1 GCA_028284565.1 Anaerolineae bacterium
CGCCTGTGGTGGTATCGCCGACAATGCCTCGATTCCGCGTATTACTTTCTGGGAAGAGTTCCTCCCATGCACCGTACTCGGTTAGCGAATCGCCTAAAAATACGGTGTCGGTGGATTCTACGCCCAGTAGCTCGAATTGACTTGTGAGGCGTTCATAGCTGGGCTGGACGAAGATGCTGTGCATCAGGGGGAATACGCCACCTGAAATCGCCCAAACGGTGATGGTGATAATGAGCAGTATCAGCGCGAGCGTAATGCCGATGGATAGTCGGGTGAAGAATGTTTTCAGGAATGAGCTGGTGGTTGATGGGTTTTTGTTTGCGGACATGGTTTTCTCCTTTATGAATTGTCCTTTATGTGTTGCCAAAATGAACGACGTGGGCAGACACACAAGTCTGCCCCTACAACGTCATATTGGTTAAGCGATTGTGATGACGACTTTGCCTCTGGCACGACTGGTTTCGAGATAGCTGATCGCTTCGGCAGTTTCTTCGAGCGGGTAACAGCGGTCTATTACCGGAACGACTTCGCCAGCTTGCATGAGGTCTGCCAGATAGCGCAAGTCGTCTTGGTTAGGTTGTGCCGTCCCCAGCATGCCGACTGTTTTACTCCCATAAATGGAACTTAGGCGTGCAAGCACCATATGGTCGAACAAGCGAGGCAGTGTGGTGTATCCAATAATGACAGTTTGACCATTGGGGACTAAAGCACGTTTCAAATCCGTCGTTGAATGGTTGCCGACGGCATCAACAATCAGGTCGTAGGTTTGTCCCGTTTGAGTGAAGTCGGTTTCGGTGTAATCAAATACATGGTCTGCGCCAATGGAGCGTACAAGCTCAAGATTGCGAGTACTGCATACACCTGTGACCTCTGCGCCAAATGCTTTGGCAATCTGGACCGCGAATGTGCCAACGCCGCCCGATGCCCCGTTGATGAGAACGTTCTGCCCTCCGCGAATGCCTCCTTCACGAAGTCCTTGTAAGGCTGTGATACCAGCGATGGGCGTAGCTGATGCGGCTTCAAAAGCGAGTTTGGGTGGTTTTAATGCCAAGCGATTTTCAGGCACAGCGACGAATTCTGCAAAGCCTCCCAAGCCAATCTGGAATTTATCACCGAAGACGGCGTCTCCGACTTGGAACAGGGTGACATTTTTGCCGACTGATTCAACTATTCCAGCGATGTCTGCACCGAGAATGTTGATGTTGGGTTTTCGGAGTCCAAACTCTAACTTCGCCAAGAAGGGTTCACCTCGCATGATGTGCCAGTCGAGGGGATTGGTGGCGGCGGCATGGAGCTTGACGAGAACTTCATCGTCATTGGGTGTGGGCTTGGCGACCTCTTCGAGTTGGAGGACATCGGGCGACCCATATTGATGGAAGGTGATAGCTTTCATGGTTGGTTTCCTTGTTCTTAGTTGTTGGTTTTTTGGTTGGCAGGGGGAATAAGCATCACCCCCGATAAGACTGTGACGGTGCTGTGATATCTTTGATGAAGTTGTGAGTTAGTTGGTGCTATTTACGCTTTGGTTTCTCGTCGTCCTCGTCGTCAATGTAGGAGAAGATTTCTTCTAGGGAGACATCGAAGACACGGGCTATCCGAAAGGCAAGTTCGAGCGATGGTGAATATTTGGCATTTTCGACGGCGATGATGGTTTGCCTTGTCACCCCCACTTTCTTGGCGAGTTCTTTTTGCGTCATTTCGCCATTCATAAAGCGGAGGGTACGGATGTTGTTCTGTATGCGAACCTCGTCCACGTTAGAGTCTCCCCCGATACATAAGGACACGGGTCAAATCACCAGCTATTTGCCCCACCAAGCCGGAGATGATGAGCAGAGTAAACATAACCAGAGGCGGTTGTTCGAGCGCAAAAGTCAGCATGGCAATCAAACTCCCGAAGGATGTGAACGTGTAAGTCATTTTCGTCCCACGCAGGTCGATATGAACGTCGCGTTCATCTTCGATATCCTCAATTTCCGGTTCCTCTCCACCTGTTCGGATGCCTTCGAGGATGGCAATGGCGATATGTGTGAGTATGGTCGATAAGATGGAAGCGACAATGGCGAGGATAATCACAACAACCCACAGGCGGACAACATTCTCTTGATTGAAGGTCTCGAATTGGATCATCTGGAACACACTAATGAGGAAGAATCCCAGAATAAGTGAAAAGTTGAATAGGGTGACAGTGGATGTCTTTTCTTTGAAGGACATGGAGTCCCCTCCTTGCGTAACCGTTTCTTTACTTCGAGTACAATATCTTCGACTATAGGTCAAATATCATGTACATAAAGTAAATTATTTTTTACATCAAGTCAATAAGTTTTAACGTTACAATTTGGTGATAATTTACAAACGATTTACTAACTTTTGAGAATGGCAGTAACTGAGTTTGATCTGACGGGGTTTCTATCTACAGTATGAATTGACTTTTGGGGAAATCTGATGGGTAATCAATCCGCCGAAGAAGAGCCAAAAAAGAAGAAGAGCGCAGATGTCGTAAGGCGATCTAAACATACGGATGATACCTGTAGTGAAGCTTGTGCCTATGGCTGTGTATTGATCGTCCCGCGTATTGTGATTTTTTCCCTTCAGTTTCTATTTCACGCAATAACAGATGATTAGACAATTGTCATTGTGATGACTTCGACCTGTTTCACCCCGTTGGTTTCGCCGATTTGACACAGGTGCATCCTCCACTGGACATCTGCAGAGAAGCCTCGATGTTGCCATTCTTGGAGGACGGTGTGAGTGGTGGGAATGATGTTGTAGTTGAAGAGGTCTTCTATCATCACCCAGAACAAATCGCCTTCGTCACAAGCAGGTGGTGCGCCCTTGTAGAGTCCCCAGAAATAAGCCAGCGTGACATAGTTTTCGATGATGCAGGTGGCGAGTGGATGTAAGTGTACATGGCTTAAGCCTGTTTCTTCGGCAAGTTCACGATAGGCACTGTCTATGATTTTCTCCCCCGCTTCGACCTTTCCACCGACTCCCGTGTGCCAATTGGGGGCAAAGGCTTTGGTAGCGGCGCGCTTGAGGAGAAGTAATTTGGTGGGAGGCGTGGCATCCAGTAAGAAGATGACGGTGTAGATGTCAGGTGCCATTGCAAGTCAGATTCTCTTTTATGGGTTGTGTAAACATATAATTTGAAATTTATTTGTCGTTGATTTCAGAGATTGCCTGTTGTCTAAGTTCAGCTGCTTCTCGGATTTTTGCCGCTCGAATGAACAGTTGATGGAGAGTATCTTTCATCATTTCTAGCAGAATGACAGCACGTTCCTTATTGAGTTTAGGTAAATTAGGATGTGCGCCATCGTGACCTGAGAGAATAATTTGATCTAACATCGCTTTCGTTTCTTCATCTATCTCAACCAACTCTTTTACTTCATTGAATTGCTTTGTTACACGACTTTTTCCCTCAGCACCTAATTCTGTAAATGCACTTTGGGCTGTGCGCCGACACATTGCGGCAAACGCATTGAAGCATTGATTTGAATAGCAAGTAAGGGCTTCTTCAAAATCACTGGCAACTTCACCGGGCAAATAGTGAAGTTCAAAAGTTTCTTTTGGGAATTCTACTTCTTGATAATTATCTGTGGGTAAGACCACCTTTCCTGAATTCCATCTAACAGGAAAGCGAAGAAAAACAGGCTTCTGACATTGGTTACACATATAGCCAATACCAACTTCTTCAAGGTGAAAGCGATTAATATACTCGAAGCGAGGAATAGAAATTGCAGTCATATTTGCTGGAGTTCGACAATGTGGACAAATTAATTTGTATGTCTTGTCAAATATTTGTGTAGGGTCATTATGGTGGTCTAATTGCACGTACTATCATCATTCACTGAATTAACCTGTTAAGTCTATTATATTACATAGTCTAAAATAGAGCATCAGTCACCCGTAGGCAAAGCGTCATCCATACACAGATTTGAGCAAATCAGCGTATGATAGGGTAGAGCAAAATGTTGTGTGAAGGGACGCTCGATGCGCCGTTTGTTGATTGTTCTCAGTTTATTTCTGCTCATTCCGCTTGTCATTGCTCAAGACGACGATGGGATACCCTTGCCTGTCGCGTTGGTGAATGAGGAGGAGTATGACATATTGAATGTGTTGCTGTTGGGGACGGCAACTAGCAAGTTTGAGAGTCCCGGCTTGACAGATTCAATCTTGATTGCGTCGCTGAATTTGGATTTGGGGACGGCTTCGCTGGTGCATATCCCGCGCGATTTGTATGTGTATATCCCCGATTATGGTATGTCGAAAATCAATGTCGCCTATTTCCATGGGGAATTGCGGGACGAGAATCGTACAGGTGTCGAACTACTCAAAGAGACGATATTACACAATTTGGGCATCGAGATTGATTATTATGCACGGGTGAATTTTAATGGCTTTGGGGACATCATCGACTCAGTGGGAGGCATTACGATCACAGCGGATTGTGCTTTGCAAGATTGGCGACTGAAATCTCCTGAATTGGACCCGCAGGTGGAAGACAACTGGGAACTGTTTACGCTTTGGGGCGGGCGACATCATATGGATGGGGATACGGCGTTGTGGTATGTGAGGAGTCGGCGGACGAGCAGTGACTTGGATAGAGGGCGGCGACAAGAAGATGTGCTACGGGCATTGTGGCGCAAAATCCGTAGTGAAGGCTTAATCGAGCAATTGCCGGAGTTGTGGGGACAGCTGGATGGTGTGGTGGATACGGACATGGAATTGTCGGATGTGGTGGGCTTGGCTCCCTATGCGCTGACGATTGATACGGGTGGCATCGACTACTTCACCTTCCGCATTAATCAAGAGGTGCGTCGGGATTACACGGAAGGCGATGGTCAGGAAGTATTGGCGATGAATCCAGAAGCCGTGGCGATACTGATGCAACAAGTCGTCTTGCCTCCAACAGCGAGTCAGTTGGGGATTAATCGTCCGACGGTAGCCGTGGTGAATGCGAGTGGGATGCCTGCGATGGCATATGTGGCGGCAGATAGACTGGAACTCGAAGGTTTCCGCACGATTGTCTTGGATGAGCCGACCACCCCGCGCGATTATAATCATATTATCGACTACACAGGTGCGGATAAGGGCAACCCGATTGGGGAAATTCAGCGTGCGTTGCGTGTGACAGATGAAGGGATTTCGGTTGATCCACAGGCGAACCGTGAGTATGACTATAAGGTATTCATCGGGGGATTGTATCCGACCTTTTCTTGTACGCGGGGTATCTTGCCTCCGAAGCCGTTGGATGAAGGCGGGAATGTGATTGCAGATGAGGGGTGATTTCACATCCCATAGATCAGTTGCTTGACAAATGTTCTAATATCATGTATACATAACCATATGGTTATCAATGACAATCAGCTCAACCTGATTTTCGGTGCGCTGTCGGATGAAACTCGCCGTCATATGCTCATGCGATTATCAGGTGGTGATATGAATATTAAAACACTCGCCGAACCGTATAAGATGTCGCAACCGGCTATCTCGAAGCATGTGCGAGTCTTGGAACGGGCGGGCTTGGTTGAGAAAACACAACAGGGGCGGGAATCAATTATCCGTGCCAACCCTACCCTTGTGCAACATGCCGGCGATTGGATTGCTTATTATATGCAGTTCTGGCAAGAGCAATTCGATGCTGTCGAGGCACATCTCCAACACAATAAGGACGACACCAATGAGTAGCCACATCACATTTGAGAATGGACGCTTGACGGCTATCCGTACCTATGATGCCCCTCGTGAAGCCGTGTTTGATGCGTGGATTCAAGCCAGCAAAGTGCCGTTGTGGTGGGGCTGTGGCGATGCGATTGGGATTGAATCCGAAATTGAGCCGAAAGTCGGTGGGATTTTTTTGCAAAAGCTGACCTTAAAAGACGCAGGCGAATATCATCATCATGGAATCATCACGGCATACGACCCGCCTGCATTACTGGCGTATCGACTGCATGACCGTTTTCATGAAGAACCGATGATGGTGCGCGTGGAATTTACAGAATCGGATGGGCGTACGACGGTTCGCCTCATTCAAGACAATCTGAAGACGATGTATAGCGACATCGTTATGGCAGGCTGGGCGGAAGGTTTTGAAAAATTGCATCATTTCCTCGCAGAGACTCAATCCACCAAAGGAGTTGCTGAACCGACGAACCATCCTTGACGCTGTGTCATTGATAACCATTCCAACTCAACAATGACAACGCAAGGAGTTTATACCCATGAAAAGTGCGATACCATATCTTATGTTTTCTGGCAATTGCCGTGAAGCCTTAGAGTTCTATGCAGAGTGTTTAGGTGGTGAAATCACCTCGATTGTGACGGTGGGTGAGTCGCCCTTACCTGCACCAGATAAGCACAAAGACCGTATCTTCGATGCTGAATTGCGGGCAGAGAATGTTCGCATCAAAGCATCGGATGATCTGCCAGACCAACCCTTAGTGAAAGGTGGTAATTTTGCGGTGTTTGTCACGTTTACCGACACGGATGAACAGAAACAAGTCTTTGAGAAGCTGTCGGCTGGTGGGCAGGTGCAATTCCCATTGGAGAATAACTTTGGGATGGTGGTCGATAAGTATAATATTCAATGGATGTTGGCGTTTCATCCCTAAATCAAGGAGACGAAAATGAGTGACCCTACTGCAGCCATTCGCATGAAAGCTGGACAATACGTCGGTGTGGATGAAGGCACAGCTTGTACACAGAGTTCGTTTAAGTCGGGGAAGAAAGCGTTCTTGTATATCGGCGAGCAAGGTGGACGTTATAAAGCCATGTTCAAATTGAAGGAGTCCATCCCCGAAGCAATCGAATTGGCAGATGAGTATCCCAACGATTATCAAGTGGGCAATCAGGGCTGGGTGACAGCGCGCTTTAGTGTAGAGGAGCCGATGCCTCAAGATTTGTGGGAACGCTGGCTGGATGAGAGTTATACATTGAGTCGGAGCTAGTCAAAACTATCCATGAGTCGCCCATCTTTGATATGATGAGTGTTATCGACATCCTATCGAAACTTTCAACCGATGAAGCGACTCATCTTCTTTCTCCTCTTATGTGTCACCCTCGCCACTCCTGCACAAGATGAACCTCTGCCGGAGATCAATGACTTTTTGTATCAGTTGCAGGATGCGGATTTGTATGAGATTTCGCGGACGAAGTATGACCTCGCCATCATTGACTATTCGACAGATGGAACGGAAGCGGGTGCATATACTGTCGATGACATCGCGTTTTTGCAACAAGGTATGGGGGACCCGACGATTGTACTGGCGTATTTAAGTATTGGTGAGGCGGAGGATTATCGCTGGTATTGGGAGGCGGACTGGGAAATCAATCCCCCCGATTGGTTGGATGCGGAAAATCCCGCGTGGGAAGGGAATTACAAAGTCCGTTACTGGGATGAGGACTGGCAAGCGATTGTCTTTGCTTACCTCGATACAATCCTCGAAGCTGGATTTGATGGTGTGTATCTCGACATTGTTGATGCCTATGAATTTTATGAAGAGCAAGGGCGCGAGTCGTCTGGGCAAGAGATGGTCGATTTTGTCTGGGCGATTGCGGACTATACCCACGAAACTGACCGCGACTTTTTCATCATCCCACAGAACGGCGCACAACTCGCCCTCGATTACCCCGCGTATCTCAATGCAGTGGATGGGATTGGTCAGGAGGATATGTATTATGGCTATGAGGACGATGGCGAACCCACGCCTGATGATGTTATCACTGAGTTGGAGTCCGTGCTGGATGCCTTTGTTGAAGCCGATAAGTGGGTGTTGTTGACGGCGTATACCACTGACCCTGACCAGATTGCCGACCATTACACCCGTGCCAGAGAACGTGATTATATTCCCTTTGCGACGGTGCGCGCGTTAGATGAACTAACCATCAATTCCGGATACGGACCGGATTAACTCTCCTCAATGACCCAGCGAGTAGCGGTTTTTGGGAAGTCGGATTCGAGCCATGCGTAGACGATTTCTGGATTGAGACGATAGGTCACGTTGCCGGGTGTAGGTTTGGGGTCAGGCTTGAAGGGTGGATATTTCTCCGCGTAGGCATCAGCGATTTTGATGAGCAAGGGTATGTCGGCTTCCCCCACTTCGGAGACTGTGCCTTCGATAATGACGGTATCATCCCCACTTTCGAGATGGACAACGACGTTGGGACTAGCGGTGAGGTTGCGACTCTTACGGGATGAGCGACCTGAGCCAAAGTAGAGGGCTTCATCCACCCATACGCCCCAGACCGGCGCAACATGCGGTTTGCCATCGGGACGCACGGTGCATATCCAATAGTTGCGCGACTTCGCCATCTGCTCATCGACCCACGACCAGTCCATCAAGCCCTCGTCGCCTGTGTGGATGCCATAATCTTTCATCGTCGGACGGGAGCGTTTGCGCGTGACCATACCTGCCTCCTTGTGTGTGATTTGGGGAGGATGATTATATAACATTTGTTCTGATTTGTGAGGAGGAAGTTTAGGGATAGGGCATCACAGCAAGTTCGCCGATTAAGGGTGTCATATCTTTAAGGTTATGCGTGTATAGTGGGATTTGTAAGCGATGGGCTACTGATGCAATCAGACAATCATTCATGGTGATATGATGACTAAATTGAAAGTGATCGAGTTGTTCGATTGCCCATTGTTGATCATAACTATTTAAATAAAGTCGTTCAAATTTTTCTAAAATGCGTCGAGACTCAGCTTGATTGGCTTTACTCGTCGCGCCTGACATGACTTCTAACCATGTGATAGATGTTACTGAGAGTGGGAATGTAAGTGAATCAATCCATGTCAGTGTTTCCGGTTTCAGACGAAAATAATGTAGGATAACGGTGGTATCGACAATGCCCTGACTCACTGGTCATCTTCCAACTTGCCTAGCCGTTGACGACGTTGTTCTGCCCGAAGATGTTTCACCCATTCCACAGGGTCTTCAATCTCTGGATATTTCATCTCAATCTCGCCGATTTCGTCCAGCAATTGATTGAGGGATTTTCCCCAATGTTCTTCCGTTTCGGTATTGGGTGATACTGTGGGTTCATCGAGCATATCTATGAGTAACTTTGCCAGTTCTTTGCGTTCTTCTGGTGTGAGAGCTTTGGCTTGTTCCAAGATTTCTGTCACTGTCATTTGCTACAACCTTCATCATGAATGTGTGCCTCATTATAGCGTTTTTTAACAAATCTATCAGCTAGATGTGAACCACCGCTTGCCTGACGATTGAGTAGTTTAAGGACGATGGGGCGAATTGTGGGGTTAGAATAGAAGCAAGTGGGTAAATGATAAAGTGGAGACATGATGCGACGAATCTATTGGATATTGTCGTTGTTGCTATTTGTGTTGTTGATAGGTGTATCGGTTGGGACTGCGACGACGGATGATACACCAGATATGTTGGTGTATTCGACTTATACATATGGCGAAGGTTCAACACTCAACCTCTACAATCCAGCGACAAATGAACATACGCTTTTGTACGAAGGTGTTGATCGAATCTATTTTGATTTCAGCTCGGATGGACGGATTGCTTTTTCACTATGGTCAAAAGAGGATGACGGTCTCTATATTTTGGATACAAACGTACCTGAGCAACCGCTTATTAACTTAACAGAAGTTTTCGGTTTAGTAAAAGTCTTGCACTTAGGTTGGAGTCCTGATAGTCGATACCTCGTGTTTACTGTTGTTGAACCTGACAATTCACGCTCCCTAAATCTTTGGGATGGTGAGCAAATTTTTAATATTACTCCCCAAAACCTTCCTGCCACCCCCGAGTCTTATAGTATTGCTTGGAGTCCTGATGGTAGATTAGCTATATCAGTTGGATTTGGGTATCTGCGAGGTTCTCATCCAAGTGAAATTTACCTCTGGGATGGTCGGTCAGCAGTGAACTTAAGTCAGAATTCTGAAGCACAGGATCATAGGATGGCGTGGAGCGAGGATGGGGAATTGGCTTTTATCTCCAATAATCGCTTACTTGTTTGGGATGGTGTATCGATGACGGATGGTGTACCTGATGTTGATACATTCATTGATATTGGCTCGGAGTTCGATTTACGACGCGCCTATCCAACATGGACACCTGATGGGCATCTATCATTTATTGCTCAGTCGCTAAAACATTCCTTCAGGTATTTTGTTATTTATGAATGGGATGGTTCAACGACAACTGTGATTAGTCCAACTGCATCCGATCATTATACTAATTTTGCATGGAGTGACGACGGATATTTAGCCTCAGTGATGAACATGGAGACCTTATCTGTTCAGGCTCCAGATAATCAGATTGTTCATGAAGCCTATGTAATGCAGGGTATTGCATGGAGTACGAATGGATATTTAGTTTATTGTGACGCAGGTTTAACCTTGTGGAATAGGGAAACACTGATTGAAATTATCACAGGCGATTACGTTATCGCAAAATGGCAAAGTGGGCAGGTTGCCGGGTGTCTAGTAGGCTAGTTTATCTATAACTAGGAAGGACGACTCGTGGTGAGCCGTCCTTTTTTTGTGTCCCCTATTCGCGGGCTTGGAGGATTTCATCGATGAGGGATTCGATGAGGTCTTTGAGTTGATCGGGGACTTCGGTTTCGGTGGGTTGAGCTTGACGCGCGATTTGTACGGCATCTTCCACCGTGTAACCCCCGATGAGGGCGAGGGCAAGCGTGGTCAACAGAGTCAGGAGTTCTTGGCGCATGGGGGCGAACTCCGGCACGGCGAGGATGAATATCCCCACGGCGAGAGAGATGATGGCGATGATGACTCGGCGGGATTTGAGGGCGATGAGTAGCGGGTCGATGAAGGGTGTGCGTTGGGATTTGTTTTGCATGGTGTTGATTCCTTTCATAGCATTCAGATGATAGATTGTTGATAAAGACCTCACCCCCTAAATCCCCCTCTCCCTGTTCGCTTCGTTTCACTTCGCAGGAGAGGGGGACTATTTGTTGGGGATTTGAGGTTTTACAGATTGCGGAGGTCGCGGATTTCTTGTTCGAGCCAGCGGACGCGCTCAGCTAAATCTCCGAGCAATCCAGTGAACAAGGTCGGGTCTAAGGGAGTGGTGAAGTCGATGCGCGATTGACGGATTTCGGTTTGTCGCCCTGCTT
>JANQRM010000624.1 GCA_028284565.1 Anaerolineae bacterium
CATCATCACACCTGCATTGTTCATCAAAACATCAAGGTGATCACAAGTCGAAGTGAAGGTTTCGACGAAAGTCTGCACTGATGATAAGTCTGCAAGGTCAAGATTCATTACCTTGACTTTGGCATCGGGTACTTGCTGTTGTAACTGCTTGACAGCTTCAATACCTTTTTCCATTGAACGAACTGCCATAATGACTTCAGCATGTTTTTCCGCAAGTAATCGTGCCGATTCATAGCCTAAGCCATTATTTGCACCTGTGATGACGAAGACTTTGCCATCAAGATTGGGGATGTCTTTTTCTGTCCACGGATTCATTTGATATTTCCAACTACTCTAAAGTTGGTCGGATTGTCTACGATAAATAACCATCCGTCAATCCGAGTCGATTATTTCTTAGAAACACCTAATGTGAGAGGTGCATTGTATGTATTTGCCGAGACGATGCCTCACCCTTTATCCAACCAGTTGTTGGGCAAACCATACGACCAGCACAATCGCAAGTATGTAGAAGATAAATCCTAAGATTGTGACGATTCCAATGAGCGAAAGTCCGTATGGAACGATGAGGATTGTTCCCAACCAGAGATACAGAAAGAATCCCATTGAAAGCACACGGGCGGTAAGCACAATACTGGAAATGACAATGCCACTTTGTGCAGGCGTGCTTGCTAGAATGCCTAAGCTCGCGGTTAGTCCGGCTTCAAGCAAACCATATACGATCGTAATCGCCAGAGTCACAATCAGAGTCACCGTGTAATCGAAGGGTGTGGAGAACCATGTATAGGACGCGATCAACCAGCCCGCGACAATTCCAAAACGCAGTAGGGTTAACATCAGATGGTCGCCCCGCAAGGCTTTGAGGGAAGCCCACCACTTACCCCAAATGATTTTTTGCGGTGGCAGGTTCGTCATCCGTAGATGATCCCATGTGTGTCCCCGCTTCTCACGTCCGATGCTGTTGCCCGACAAGCCCATCGTCATTAGCGTAACCACCATATACATCGCCAAACTCATAATGACCATCAACATCACCCAAAAGCCATTTGAGAGTCCGATGACTCCACTCACAATATCTCGATAAGGTAACACAAACGCGCCAATCGTCAGCCAAATCGACATCAGAAATGAGGGAACGAGCATGGCAATAGCAATCAATATCCACAATCCCCCCGTGCGTCCCCGTCGAATGACAAAGCGTTGATGGCGGAATTCCGCGCCAACAATCGGGTTTGAGGTATCAATCAAAGCAGGTAACTTCAGCATCTAAACATGATCCAATATTGAATTGTCCATCGTTAATTATAACGGAAGATTTATAGGAGAAGTATAAAAATATTGAATCATTCTTACAAGAGGTCAACGTATCTTAATTTAGATTCAATGTTTGCTCGCTACGGTGAATCGACAGGATATTGAAGATAGAAGGTTGATTCATGATACGTCGATTGATACGAACCTTATCTACCTTATTTGCTTTGGGAACAACCCTCGTGATGCAAGCCCAAGATGACATGACTCTGCCTATATTATATGAAGCACCCGAATTACACGACGGTATCTGGCTCAACACGGATACTCCACTCAAACTGGCGAACCTGCGTGGCAAGGTTGTCTTACTCGAAATGTGGACATTCGATTGTATCAACTGCATTCGGACCATCCCCTATGTGCAAGCATGGCACGAAACCTATGCCGATGACGGCTTGGTGGTCATAGGCAATCACTATCCTGAATTCAACTATGAACGCGAATTACCGAATTTACGCGCCGCCATCCAACGCCTTGAGATAACCTATCCCGTTCTACAAGACAATGACCGAGAGACATGGGGAGCCTATCGCAATCGCTTTTGGCCCACCCTCTATCTCATCGACAAATGGGGACAGGTGCGCTATGTCCATTATGGCGAAGGACTCTACAACACCACCGAAGCCAATATCGAAGTCTTACTTGCCGAAACCTATGACCCTGACAGCGATATGGAAGCCGAGGAAATCCCTTTGCACACGCTTACTCCAACCGAACCCCTCAATGTCCGCACAGGAGCAGGTATCCAGTATGAGCGAATTGGCTTAATCATGCCCAACGAAGGCTTCTACATCCTCGATGAAGTCAATGGCTGGTATCAAATCCTCTTTGATGGTGCAATCGCTTTTGTTTCTGGCGAATATGTGACGATCACCAGCGAACCTACATCCGAATGAGAGTCGTTACTGCCTTGATGAAGTCTCAGTCGGCTCAATGTTAGCGAATCACCGAATGAGGGTTGGTTTTGACCTGTGTCACGGTAATACTAGCAGTGATGGCTCGAATTTGTGGGCGAATTTCATTTTGCCAATAATCCGTCTGATAGACTGCTTCATAAAGTTGCTCACGATCAGCTTCGCTTTCAAACCGTCGCATCCAGATGCATTTGTTGCTTTCCTCATCAACGAATGATCCAACAATGACCATCCCTTTGGACATTTGATAGGGGATAATCACCATTTCCATCAGTTGAACCCATTCATCGAGTTTGTCGGGATGCAATTCATGCTGACGCAATTCAAAAAACATATACTACCTCTTTATAAAACTCTTCACTAAATTATGAAGCAATATGATTTACAACATAAACAGCCTTTAAGGTCGAAGTAATGGGTTCATAGTTACATCGGCAATTCTTCCATCACCACGGCTGTCCCACTCGCCGAAACCATCAACATACTGCCACTGCCACCGATGGTTTCATAATCCAAATCGACGGCAATCACAGCATTTGCGCCCAGTTGTCTCGCTTCTTCTTCCATCTCTTCAAGCGCAATCTCTTTGGCTTTACGAAGCTCTTGCTCATAGGCGGCAGACCGTCCACCAACAATGTCACGGATTCCAGCAAAAAAATCCTTGAAGACATTCGCCCCCATAATCGCTTCACCACTAACGATGCCGATATACTTCTTGACCTTGCGCCCCTCTAAATGATCGTCGTCGTGACTAACATCAGTTCTTCTCCTACAGTAACAAATCAATCGTCAGCTTATTATACGCAAAAAGAGGGAGTATTTTACTCGGCTTTCACAAATTCGACCATTTCAGGCATAATAGATGTATAGATGCAAGTTAAGGAACGCTCGTTGTGAAATCCATCGTCGCCAAAGGACTGAAAGCCCAATTCAAGCAGTTACAAGATGTCAAGTTTGTCACACTTGACCCCGACAAAGGGGTGGTTTTTCGTTCGCATCATGCTGATATGGTGATCAAGACATGGCTGGGTGGACGAGTTTATGTTTATATCATGGATAAAGCACCCAAAAGTCGTGACGTCAAAAATACGGTGAAAGATAACAGTCGGCATAGCATCGGCAGTCTCTTCCTTGTCCATAAAGACGAACTTCCCACGCATGGCGAAGCCGTGAGATTACACGACTGGCTAGAATCCTTGTATCTCCTCAATGATGGCGTCATTTATGGCTATACAGTTCATGATAATCGGTTGGAAATTCTCCAGTTGAGCTTTACGGAAACACCCATCGGCAAGGTGTATCATTGCTGGCATCAATCCGAATTCCAGATCGAGAGTTTGTCGATACGCAAGCGCAGTGTTCAGGGTAATATCAGAGGCACATGGTCTGTTGCCGACATCGCCTCCCCGCGCTACAAGCGACAAGTCAACTTTGACCGCCAAAAGCACAAATTTCATTATCAGACGAAGCGAACCGAAGAAGTCACGGCAGTGCCAGC
>JANQRM010000636.1 GCA_028284565.1 Anaerolineae bacterium
ACCCGATAATTTTGATCGTCAAGCATGGCGCAAAAAAGCAGGGGCTTGTGACGATGACATACTCCTTGCCCATTTTGGCTTCATCAAAGAAGTTAAAGGCATACATCTTTTGCTCGATGCCATGTCACAACTCATCCAAAAGGGACACAAAATCAAACTCGTTATGATTGGCGGGCGCAAGAACGTAGTCGATACCAACGAAGATACCTATTTACAGTCGCTTGATAAGCAAATTGAAAACTTGGGACTCAATTCACATATCACTTGGACAGGCTTTGTCGATGAAGAAGCCGTGACCGCTTATTTGTCAGTCTCTGATATGGCAGTTTTTCCCTTTTTAGAGGGAGTATCCTATCAACATGGCAGTTTGATGGCAGGGATTCATCATCACTGTGCCATCATCACGACAACACCCAACACGCCGATTCCGACATTCCAACATGGCGAAAACCTCTACCTTATCTCGCCTAATGACAAAAACGCCCTGCAAGTTGCTATAGAAGCACTTATTCAACAGCCCGAAAAACGCGACACTTTAAGACAAGGTACACACAACCTCGCCAAAAACTTTTCTTGGGATGCCATTGCTGATGAAACGCTTGACTTCTTCCAAACTGTATTAGAGGCAAGCCAATGAGTCGGCTTCGACAAGGCTTCCCCGATGTTTATGCCTTTCTGATTCTCATCGTCTTATGGCTGATTTTCTTCTGGCGATTGTTCACCCCTATTGCAGAAGACCAAGCCTCTCTCAAACATGGGGACTTTTCAGGGCAGTTTGTGGCATTCGCAGGGTATCAATATACTCGCTTTGCAAAGGGTGAAGTTCCACTGTGGAATCCCTACAACAATGGCGGATTTCCCTTTATCGCAGATACGCAATCGGCTGTCTTCTATCCACCTCGGCTTATCACCATCGCACTCAGCAATTTAGCAGGAGGCTGGAGTTATAACGCACTCCAACTGGAGATGACCGCGCATGTTCTGTTGGGTTCATTGTTGATGTATTTGTTTATGCGTCGTCTGACAATCGGACAGCGTGGCAGTGTATTTGGTTCATGCGTTTCATCTGTTATTTTGGCATATGGTGGCTTTACATCCAGCTACCCACCTCTGCAATTAGCCATACTCGAAGCGGCGATTTGGCTACCACTGGCGACACTCGCCATCCTTGAAGCAACACGGCAGTCAGTGTTTCATTGGAAATGGTTACTACTCACAGGCTTCGCGCTTGGCATCTCATGGATGGCTGGACACCCGCAGACCAGCTGGTTTTTGACCTATCTATTGATTGCCTTTCTCGCCTATCGCGTGTATCAACAACGTTATGGCTGGCGGATATTTTTAGCAGGCACTGCTTTGTTCGGAATCATTGCTGTCGGAGTGACAGCTGTTACGCTATTGCCTGGCTTAGAATATTTACTTCAAACGACACGAGATAGCCTCGGTTTTGATGGCAAAGGCAATGGCTTCCCCTTCCATGATATCGCACAATTTCTCCTTCCCGGCACAGTTAGTCAATGGTCGCCCCTATATGTCGGGATACCCTCGCTCATCTTGATTGTTATAGCGATTCGTCAGCGTGTCTCCGAAAACATCTTCTGGTTTGGTGTCTTTGTGGTTTCGTTATTGCTCAGCTTTGGGGCAAATTCTGCCTTCTACTCTTCATTGTATAACCTAATTCCCGGACTTCGCTTCTTTCGTGGACAAGAGCGCGCCGCCTTTTTGATTGCCAATAGCCTCGCTATTCTTGCTGGACTTGGCACAGTTTACTTAATGTCGATGGAATTATCTGAATCCCTGAAATATTTTGCGAAACGGCTGGCATTAGGATTATTTGGATTTACCTTTATCGTCGCTGTATTAATCTTTGTACTATGGCTTGGCGATAGTGCATCCTACGATGTGTACGTCCGAAACTTCGCCTTCAGCTGGGTGATTGCAACCGCGACACTATTTGTCTTGCACTTGTGGTTAGATAATCCACTCGATTGGAAACGAATCACCTTATTTGGTTTAACACTAATCTTCGACCTCTTCACCATGAGTATGAATTCGCCCGATAATTATGATTCGATAGCAGCCAAAGCCCAACTCGCCATCGAAATTCCTGACTTTATCAATACAGTCAACCAATCCGAGAATGAACTTTTTCGTGTGGATGGTTTCCGTGGATTAGAAGCGAATTATGGTAGTCTCTATGAAGTGATGGACATTCGCGGGATTAGCCCATTATTTTTAGAGAGTCCACACCGAATCATCTATGCTGATTACATCAACAACCCGATTGCATGGGAACTCTTTGGGGTGGAATTTGTCTTTAGTGATAAAGAAACGCTTGCAACCGAATCAGAAATTATTGCACAAGGCTTTGACTCAGAAGGGGCAGTTAATCTCCATCAACTCGCCAACCCTCGCCCATTCGTCACCTTGATGTATGATGCTGAAGTCGTCGATAGTGATGAATTTGCCTTTGCATTGTTGAATGATTCACGCTTCGATTCGCGGAATATAATCATCCTTAATCGAGAAACAGTTCTCGATTTGCCTGACGAAATGCCTGACGAGTTTGAGGCAGAAGTAATCAACTTCACACCTGAGCAATTGACTATGCGAACTCAATCAGATGAAGATGCCATATTATCACTTGCTCTAGTTGACTATATTGGTTGGGAAGCCACACTTGATGATGAGCCAGTTGACATCCTACGTGCTTATGGCGCGTTATCCGCAATCGAAGTCCCAGACGGTGACCATACCATTCAACTAAACTATAATCCTTTGAGTTATCGACTGGGTGCAATCATTAGCCTCATCACATGGGGATTGCTTACTTTCCTTGCCCTCCGATTTGTTATCAGGCGGTAATTATGCAACGGACTTATACCCTACAAAACTGGATTGCCAAACTTGACCGACGCACCTATGCCTTGTTTGCCGGCTTAAGCATCGGCATCATTGGCGGGACAATCGGCTTGATGCTTGCTGTACTGGGACCTGTTGTAACGATTGGTGCAGTACTGGGCTTACTCGCAGGTTTATACATCCTCACGGATATTTCGATTGCCCTCTATGGCGTGATTTTTGTTCTATTAATACTGCCCTTTGGTACATTCCCGATCAAGATTGCGGTCACTCCCACGCTACTAGACCTCGCCTTGGGCGCATTTTTGCTGGTCTACCTCTTCCAATGGATGACAGGCAAACGACAACGATTCCAATCCACACCTATTCACCTTCTGGTGACACTCTATGTGATGTGGTTGATTTTCACCTTTGTTTTGGGGATGCAATTCGCCCTACCAACAGCCGCTATCATTAGGCAATTTGCAGAAACGCTCTTGGGCATTGGCTTGGTCTATGTCTTGGTAGATTTACTGCGCGAACCACAAACCCTCCGTCGCTTAGTCTTGGTGATTACCTTAGCCATTGGTATCCAAGCATTGGGTGCATTGATTCTCTATTTCTTCCCCGATGCCACCGCAGAAGCCATCTTGGTTCGGCTCTCACGGATTGGTTATCCCAACGGCGGTGTGATTCGTTACATCGAAAGCAATCCTGAACTGGGTGAACGCGCCATTGGCACCTGGGTAGACCCCAACGCTCTAGGCGGTGTACTCGCCATTTCTGCCGTGATGATTGCTCCGCAGATTTTCGCCAAACGCCCCGTGTTGCGTTTCCGGTGGCTAACCTTTATCATCTTTGGCTTTGTTGCCTTAGCCTTATTCTTATCCTCCTCCAGAGCCTCCTTTCTAGCACTCAGCGCAGGATTAACCGTCATCGCCTTTGTTCGTTATCGTCGGTTTATTCCGCTATTGGTGCTGGCTGGTTTGTTACTACTTCTACTCCCGCAAACCCAGAATTACATTGATCGCCTCCTGCAAGCCTTCCAAGGTGCAGACCTCGCCACGCAGATGCGAATCGGTGAGTGGACAGATTCTTTGCGACTCATCAATCGTTATCCCATCTTCGGAGTTGGATTTACGGGGACACCAGAACGCGATATTTATACCGATGTTGCCAATATGTACCTCATCATGGCAAATCAAATTGGTTTGGTCGGCGTACTCATCTTTTTAACGACAATGGGAGGAGTCTTTGCTTATGGGATTTATGCGTGGCAATTTGCCAAACATGACCCACTTCTTGCATCTATTCATCTAGGCTATCATGCCGCTTTATTGACTGCCCTCACCAATGCTGTTGCCGATTTGTACTTCTTCCGCTTGGATTTTCAATCGTCTATCACATGGTTTTGGCTCGTCGTTGCCTTATGCCTCGCCAGTTCTCGATTGACCCTTCAGTCTCGCTCGAATCAACAGTTGCCAAAGCAAAAGCCTTTAGGTAACATCTTGCCCGTTTGATAAATCGCTTTCCGCTCTCGTCGCCAAATTTCGATAGACGTAGGGCTATAACTCATGGAAAGGAAAAGTGAATGAAGCGAGAATACGAACTCACCTATATTGTCCGCATCCTGCCCACCGATGATGAAGTTAATCAAGTCATCGACCAAGTGGTGGAATGGATTGAACACGACGATAACGGCAAAGTCAACAAAATTGACCGCACCATGTTCGGGCGACGCAAACTTGCCTACGAGATTGATAAGCAACGTGAAGGGCACTACGTCCTCAAATATGCTGAAATTGATGTCGGGCATCTTCCTGAACTCGAACTCAACCTCAAGCTCAACTCAGACATCCTTCGTTACCTCTTTGTTCGTGTAGACGAATAGACTAAGGTACAATTGCCGCAAAACTGCGGAGGATGCACATGGCACGTGGACTCAATAAAGTCATGATTATCGGTCATTTAGGTCGTGACCCCGAAATGCGCTATACCCCAAGTGGACGACCCGTCACGAGTTTTAGCGTTGCTACGAGCCGAACATGGACATCCGCCGAAGGAGAACGCCACGAAGAAACCGAATGGTTCAACGTGGTAGCGTGGGGCAATCTCGCAGAGATTTGCAAAACCCATCTCAATAAGGGGCAACAAGTGTATGTCGAAGGACGCTTACAAACACGCGGTTGGGAAGATGATAGTGGCAAAAAACACTTCCGCACCGAGTTGGTCGCCAATGAGATGATTTTACTTGGAGACCGTCAATCATCTTACCAAAACTTTGAATCGGATAATAATTCTGATGATGATTATGCATTCTAGTCGCAATAACAGGAGCATGTTAACGCAATGAGCGAAAACGAAAACCCGACAAACGAAGTCGAAGAAATAGAAGAACAAGATAGCGAAGAAGCGAGAGAAGATATCCGTCGTTCAAGTTCATCCTACCGAGACCGTCGTTCCAACAGACGACGTGGCAGAGGTGGGCGACGCGGACGACGTGGGCGCAACACCTATTGTCCAGATGGTCCCTGCTTCAACTATAAAGATATTGACACCCTACAACAATACATCAACGAAAGTGGCAAGATTAAGCCACGTCGTCAAACTGGGAATTGTGCGCGTTGTCAACGTGAACTTGCCCGTGAAATCAAACGCGCCCGCCATTTAGCATTGTTGCCGTTTGTAAATCGTAACTAAAATCTCGATTATCTATGAGAACATCAGTAGAGCATCGGTAGAGTAATCAGTGATGCTCTTAAGACACTCTACACATATGAGTGTTGTTAATGAAGGAGTATGGTACTGAATGTCAAAACGTCGTCAAACTACAGGACAGCCTAAACGTCGAACGCGCAAAAGTATCGCCCCCGATTCATCGACACCGCAAATCGAAAAAGGCGGTCAATCAGCTAGCTACCGCACGCGCGCAGAACGCGAAGAAGAGATTCAGCGTTGGGTGATTCGTGGAACGTTTATTACAATCGGTGTGATTGCTGTAGTCGTCGCTCTCGCGTTTATTGTCGATCAACTGATTATCCCCAATCAAACAGTAGCAACAGTGGGTGACAAAGCGATTACTGTCAGCGAATTTCGGGATCGAGTCACGTTTGAACGCAATCGCATTAATCTCCTCTTCACACAACAACAATCATTGGGTGTAGACCTCAACCAACTGATTCAACAGCCCGGCTGGGATACACTATACGGTGAAATGACCTTCCCTGATCAATTGGGACAACGGGTGCTGGATGACATGATTGACGACATCCTCATTCAGGAAGAGGCAGAAGCGCGGAATATCAGCATTAATGAAGAGAATGTCCAAAACGAAATCAATGAGTTTTTTAGCTACAATCCCACTGAGGTTGCTTTGATTGGTGTAGAGCCAACGGCAACAAATGTCCCGACTGAGACACCAACACCCTTTGTTTCACCAACACCGACTCCACTTCCAACAGCAACACCCACCCTTGCGCCTGAAGAGACAGCTGAACCGGAAGCAACACCAGAACCAACACTGATTCCCACCTTACCCTCTCCGACGCTCAGTGCAGAGGAAGTCCGTGAGAACTTTGAGGCATCCTTCCAAGACTTCCAAGAGTTTTTCCGCATTGGCAATGTCAGTGATGCCCAAATCGATGCCTTTTTCGATAGAGAAGCCTTGCGTACTTCTTTACGAGAAAGCATTGGTGGTGAACTCGAATCCCTCACTTATGTCAATGCACGGCATATCCTTGTTGAATCTGAAGAACAAGCCTTAGATGTTATAGATGCCTTGAACAACGGCGAATCATTTGCGGCACTTGCCCAAGCCGTTTCATCTGATGGTTCATCCTTTAGAGGTGGAGACTTGGGCTGGAGCTATGTGGGTGGCTATGTCGAGGAGTTCCGAGATGCTGTAATCGAGGCAGAAGTTGGCGACATTGTTGGACCTGTCGAAACACAATTCGGCTTCCATATCATTCAAGTCCGTGCGCGTGAAGAGCGCAGTGGCGAAGACATCGAAGCTGAACTTGAAACAGCGCAAAATCGCGAATTCCAATCATGGTTAGAAGATACACGAGCCAATAATGAGGAACGCATCGAAATTTCTAATAACTGGACAGATTACGTTCCGCGCTAACGGATCAAGCCGCTAGTATAACGGTGAGGCATTGCTATTCAGGATGCCTCATTGTCGTTTAAGTGACGTTTCCCCCACGCCTTTTCATCTGCAATTGCTTTCCCTATCCCCTTCGCTATAATGAGACCTATGGACAAATTACCGATTATCCAGTTAGAGAATCAGCTAGAACAACTTATCGAAGGGGTTTTTGCGAATCTCTTTCATCGTCGCTTGAGTGGACGTGACATTGCTCTCCAACTTGTCCGTAGTATGGAAGATAATCTGAAAGCACCGCTTGGCAACGATCCACGCATCATTGCACCTGATGATTATCGCATTCATCTCAACCCTGATGTCCGTACCCGATTTGAACAAACCTATCCTGATATTCAACAGACATTGGGCGAGTATCTCGTTACGCTTGCCACACAAGCACAGTATTGTCTTCTCAACAATCCAAAGGTGAAACTCAAAGCCAATCCAACTCTTACGTCGAGTCAATGTCTTGTGGAAGCTCTGCATACCAGCGAAATCCAGCATACAACTGCCGCGATGCAACCGATTCAAGTTTCCGATACAAAGCCTGCACCCAAGAATCCGCAGATTGTTATCAATGGTGAGCGCACGATTCAACTTAAGAAGAAAACTATCAATATCGGACGCAGTGATAACAATGATATCATCTTGGATGACCCCAGAATCTCCAGATACCACTTGCAATTGCGTCTCCGTTTTGGAAGCTATACCTTGTTCGATATTCAAAGTACAACTGGCACTACCGTAAATAATGTCGCAGTGCGTGAGTATCGCTTGCAATCGGGAGATGTGATTCGCATTGGACAAACCCAAATAATTTATACGGAAGATTCCCCTCCTTCTGCCAAAACAACGGGTACTCTTGACCCTGTGAGCTTGTAAGTTCAAGCATGCCTGTGGATGTCATTTTATTTCTCCTGCGTGTCATTTCCGGGTTGTTACTGTTCAGCTTCTTGCTTGCCCTCTTCTTCCTCATCTGGCGTGAATATCGTGTTATCGCCAAGCAGATTAATTTCAATCGTACGACTTATGGAAGGCTGGTTGAATTCACTCAAGTAGATTCTGCTTGGGTTCCAACAGGTACAACTTATCCACTACGCCCTTTAACGACTTTAGGGCGAGCACCAACGAACGAAGTAGTCATCAACAATAGCTTTTCCAGTAGTGAACATGCACTCATAGCCTTGCGTGATGGACAATGGTGGCTAGAAGACCGTAACAGTCGCAATGGAACTTTGCTAAATGATGAAGCCATTGTCCGCAATACCATTATTACCCATCTTGACATGATTCAAATTGGTGAAGTGACCTTTCGTGTCGAACTAGAGAATTGAGCAAAATCTAATGTCAGAAACGGTAAAGATTGCTGTCATTGGCGGTTCAGGGCTATACGACATTCCAGAAATTAGCGACCTCCAATTGCTTGAAATAGATAGCCCATTTGGAAAGCCCAGTAGTGCTATACGAGTGGGAACAATTGCCAACAAACAAGTTGCCTTCCTTCCAAGGCATGGTGAAGGTCATGTCTATGCACCTGCTTCCGTTCCCTATCAAGCCAATATCTATGCACTCAAGACGCTGGGTGTTCGCTACTGTGTTGCAGTGAATGCCTGCGGTTCGCTTCGTGAAGATTATGCGCCCGGTCATATCGTTATTCCTGACCAACTCTTTGACTACACCATCGAGAAACGCGCCCGTAGCTTCTTCACTGCAGGGCTTGTCGCGCATGTTGGAGTTGCTGACTCCTTTAGTGAGATACTACGCCAACAACTCGCCGAGTCAGTTTCAGCTGTGGGAGGGACAGTCCATCGTGAAGGAACATTCCTGATTGAAGATGGACCTCGTTTCGCTACCAAAGCCGAAAGTCGGATTTTCCAATCATGGGGCTGTGACATCATTGGCATGACGAGTGCGCCAGAAGCCTTCCTTGCTCGAGAAGCCGAGATCGCCTATGCCTCGATGGCACATATTACCGATTATGATGTCTGGCATGATGAACCTGTGAATGTCGATATGGTCGTCAAAATGTTCTCCAAGAATATCGAAATCGCCCGCAAAGCACTTATCCATGTTATCGAACACTTGGATGAAGATTCGATTTGCCCATCTCACACCGCCCTTGACCATGCCATTGCAACTGCACCAAATAAAATATCCGAAGACGTTATTAAAAAGCTCCATCCCATTGTCGCGCGAGTGTTAGGTCGCTAAGTCTCATGATGAATTCGGGACTTCTCTCCATTCGTGAAGAAGTCGGTAACCCCACCAAGCAAACCGAACGCTACTTGTTGCTGTTAGCGGGATTGTTCTTACTGGTTAATTGGCTCGCTTTGTCCTTAATACGAGAACAAGCTCTCACGCATACACTCCACCTTTGTGCATGGCTACTCTCCGCAATCATTGGACATCGCTTTCTTGAACGCTATCTCCCTAAACGAGACCCCTTTATCTTTCCCATTGCCATGTTTCTTAGCGGGTGGGGAATCCTTGCCATTGACCGCCTCGCCCCTATTTTCGCAGACCGACAAAGTTTATGGTTGATGCTAGCCGTCGGTGTTATGTTATTGACAGCGATTTTCCCAAATGTATTGTCTTGGCTTCGTCAATACCGTTACCTCTTGCTGATTAGTGGCTTGGTATTGTTGGTCAGTACCATCTTCTTTGGGCGTAATCCTTCTGGTCTATCGGGTGCACCACAACTATGGCTGGGCATTGGTAATATTTTTTTTCAACCTTCGGAAGCTCTCAAAATTATCCTTGTCACCTTCTTAGCCACTTACTTAGGTGAACAATACCCATCCTTACGTGCTGGAACACTATTCCAAGAAGCCAATCGTTTATTTTTATCCCCGCGCATCTTAGGTCCCATCCTCTTAATGTGGGGCTTGTCCATGATCCTGCTGGTATGGCAACGTGATCTTGGCACAGCCATTTTGTTCTTTGGTGTGTTTATCACCCTGCTCTACGTTGCTAGTGGCACACGCTGGATATTGCTGGGTGGAAGCCTCCTTGTGCTTATCGCTGGATTCCTCGCCTATCAATTATTTGCAGTCGTTCAATTGCGGGTCGACATATGGATTAATCCTTGGCTTGAAGCGGACGGGCGCGCGTTCCAAATCGTGCAGAGTTTGATGGCGTTTTCCTCTGGTGGGGTATTTGGACAAGGAGTTGCTCAAGGTTCGCCGACGTATATCCCCGTCGTGCATTCCGATTTTGTCTTTTCTGCGATTGGCGAAGAATGGGGACTGATTGGTATTTTCACCCTTCTCGCTTGCTTTGCTATTTTAACAATGCGAGGCCTACGAATCGCCACACTCCATCAAGGTCGTCTCGTCAATGCCCTACTTGCGATTGGCTTGACCTTACTCATCGCGCTCCAAAGTTTGTTGATTATGGCAGGTGTGATGAAGCTCATCCCACTAACGGGTGTTACACTTCCCTTCGTAAGCTATGGTGGGAGTTCATTGCTGATTAGCTTTATCATTGTCGGTTTGCTCCTTCGTTTATCTTCAAGAGATTCTTAGATGCAATTCACTCGTGAAATACGGTTGGTTTTTGGATTTATCCTCCTCGCGTTGTTGTTGGTGGGAGTCTCTGCCAGCTACTGGTCAATCATTGCACCCGAAACCCTATTAGTTCGTGAGGATAATCCCCGACTAGTCGAAGCCGAAGCCCGTATTGAACGTGGACATATCTTGGATCGCAATGCGACGTTGTTGGTCGAGACCAATTTTGACGATAGTGAGACAATTATCCGCAATTATCTCCATCCTTCGATGAATGGCACTCTGGGCTATTTCAGCCTGCGATATGGCACAGGCGGGACAGAATTTGCCTTTGATGCACTTTTGCGAGGCGAAAATGATGATCCCACCCTTGAAGAAGTCTTTAATCAAGATGTCCTCCATCGCAGTACACAAGGTATTGATATTCAGTTGACACTCGATTTAGCACTGCAAACTCAGCTATCACAGGCACTCCAGCTGTTTAAGGGCGCGGGAGTCCTCATGGACGCTCAATCGGGTGAGATTCTAGCGATGATCAGCCTGCCAAGTTATGACCCAAATACGCTTGATGAGACATGGGAAACCCTCATCGAATCGCGAGACGATCCCTTTTTTAATCGGGTGATACAAGGAAGTTATCAACCCGGTGCAACGCTCCAAACTTTTCTGATTGCCAATGGTTTATCGAACAATATTGATTTGGAACAACATCACGAATCGGCAAGCCAAGCTGTTGAGTTACAAGGCGTTACATTAACGTGTGCGATTCCACCTCCAAACGATACACTCACTGTACAAGAAGCCTATGCCTATGGTTGTCCCAATGCCTTTGTTAGTCTGTTGGATTCGATTAGCGACGAGGCTTTGCAAGAAACCTTTTCCTCTAATCGTCTGAATGCGCCGACAACGATTATAGGCTTTGACTCGGACACGCCTGATGAGAACGAAACTGCGACGGAAACGCCTCGTGTGCGAGATGACATCACGTTGCTAGAACAAGCTCTTGGACAGGGAAGCATAACAGTTTCGCCTCTGAAGATGGTGTCTGTGGTGGCGAGTTTGGTTAATCAAGGGAACGCTCCTCAACCTTATCTGCTTCAAGCCACTCGTGAACCTGATTCAGAGGAGTGGGTCGCTGTTGTTCAAGATGCACCTTCTATCCCCTACTTTACGGCTGGCAATGCTGAGCAAATTCGCGATTTGATGCTGAATAATGTCATCCTCTGGGGTGTCGCTTCTGACAATCCTATTGGAGGGCATGTAGCTTTGGCATATTCAGGTGATTCGGTGCAAACATGGTTTCTTGGGTTTCGTATCTTAGACAATAATCGTCGGGTTGCTATTGCATTAGTTATTGAAGATTCCGATGATGCCCAACAAGCCATTCAAAGCGGCATGAATACATTGGAAGCGGTTAGGTTGCCTTAGCCATCTCCATTCCTTCGAGTTCGATCAAAGCCGTTTCAACATC
>JANQRM010000640.1 GCA_028284565.1 Anaerolineae bacterium
TTTCAACCGCAACCAGTGTACTCGGCTTCCCCGCAGGTGTGACGGACTTCGGGGTTCTCGCACAGACGCAAGCCGTGATGAAACTCCGCGCCGCGCCGACAGTTCTCAGTGAACAAACAGGACGGATTTCTTGGGGGGCATTTATCCCCATTGTTGGACGTACGCACGACAATGGCTGGTATCAAGTCGTCTGGAAAGGGACTGTCGGCTGGGCGTTCTCTGGCTTTATCCGAATACGCGCTGGGGATTTAAGCGTTGTCCCCGTTACCGGCTAAGGCAATCCTTGAACAAACCGACCATCGTCCTTGGGTGATGGCGCAGTCTTGGCAAAAACTCCTCTTCGCCCATTGGGCAATCGACCCCAACACGATACGCCCTCTCATCCCTAAACAACTGGAATTGGACACCTTTGATGGCAAGGCATGGATTGGTGTCGTGCCGTTTTTGATGAACCATGTGCATCTGCGTGGGATGCCGGAAGTACCGATGACCAATCGCTTCCCTGAGTTGAATGTCCGTACCTATGTCTGTCAGGGGGATAAAGCGGGGGTGTGGTTTTTTAGCTTGGATGCTAAAAGTCGGTTAGCAGTGAGGGTGGCACGGATGCTCTTTCGCTTGCCCTATCATGATGCGCGTATGACCCTCGAAGTCGAAAATCATGTGGTCCGCTATGAAAGCAATCGAGTCCATCGTCAAACAGGCGATGCCGATTTCCAAGCCACCTATCAAGCGACAAGTGAACCTTATTATGCTGAAGTCGATTCACTGGAGCATTGGTTAACGGAACGCTATTGTCTCTACGCACAAGACAAACGCGGGCAACTCTATCGTGGCGAGATTCACCATCATCCGTGGGCATTGCAAAACGCCATCGCCAATATCGACCTCAACACGATGGCACACGCCAGTGGCATCCCCCTCCCAAATGACGAGCCCCTCTTACACTATGTCGAGAATATTGATGTGCTAACGTGGTATCTGGAGAAAATAAGCTAACAAATAATGCAGAGGGGCGGTTCGCGAACCGTCCTTACAGAGCTTGTTATTGTAGTTCAAAAATTACCCCGCTTGCGCTTTATCATACTCGGCGATGGGTTGCAATTCTCCAAGGACCGTCGGCAAGAATTCCGCAATCGTTGGGTGGATGGGTAGGGCATTCTGCATCACTTTGACACTCGCGCCTGTTGCCATGAAATAGCTGATGACTTGAATCACATCATCCCCATGATAGCCCAACACTGCCGCCCCCAAGAAGCGTTTCGTATCAGCATCGACAAGCAACTTCATCATGCCAAAGGTCTCGCCTTGTTCGAGCGCGCGTCCCATGTGGCTCATCGGCTTCGTCGCAATCAGTACATTCTTGCCCGATTCCCGCGCCTCTTTCTCGCTCATGCCCACACGTCCCAAGGGTGGGTCGGTATACATTGCATACGCCATGTTGCGGTCTGATACATCCCTATACGTCCCATTGAAATAATCGACGACGATTTCATGGTCATGATAGGAGGTATGCGTAAAGGCTCCACGTCCATTGACATCGCCCACAGCGAAGATGCCATCCACATTCGTTTGTAGATATTCATTAGTCTGGATGAAGCCACGCTCATCGGCTTCCACACCCACAGCCTCCAGATTTAGACTATCCGTGTTAGGTTTGCGTCCGGTAGCAACCAGCAAATGTGATCCGGTGACTTCGGAGACATTGCCTTGCTTATCTTCAACGGTCACCATGACTGACCCATCCCCCCCTTGAGAGACTTTCGTGGCTTTGCTTCCAACATGCACAGTGATGTCTTCTGCTTCCAAAATCCGCCTGACTTCATCGGCGACATCTTGGGATTCTCTGGGAATCAATTGATCAACATATTCAATAATCGTCACCTTACTACCAAAGCGACGGAAGGCTTGTCCAAATTCCAGACCAATATAACTCCCACCCAAAATCACCAGATGCTCAGGTAATTCCTGAATATCCAAGAGACCTTGATTTGTCAAGAAATCGACATCATCGAGTCCGTCAATTGGTGGAAAATTGGGACGTGTACCCGTGTTGATGAAGACTTGTTCGGCTTCTAAAATATCGTCTCCCACTTGGACTTTGTGAAACCCATTCTCTGAGCCAACAAACGAGGCTTCGACATCATAAACATCGAAGTCTTCCATCCCACGCAACCAGCCATCGAATCCACTATGCGCGTCTCCACGTCGCCGATTCATGCGCGCCATCACCGCCGGAAAATCCACATTCACCGTACTCGTGAAGCCATACTCATCTCCGCGATTCGCCATATAAATGGCTCGAGCACTAGCAATCAAAGTCTTAGTAGGAATACAGCCATAATTCACACATGACCCACCGATTTTGGCTTTCTCTGCAAGGGCGACTTTTTTCCCTTGCCCAACCAAATGCGTCCCGATGAAGGGTCCAGCTTGTCCTGCACCGATAATAATTGCGTCGTATTTCATCATGAAGTCCTTTACCTAAATTGTGGGTCATTGCATTTGGGACGTGACCATTTGGCAAAATATTACGTTTTCTCACCCATTTTTGTTGTAAGATAGAGTTATATAAGCAACAATTGAATATGGAGAGAAGGTCATCGTGTCCGACAATGGAGCTATTTCAGTCATTATTGCCAACGATCAAGAGAGTGTCGCCCGCATGTGGCAACGGGTGGTCAATCTTCAACCCGATATGGAATGTATCGACTGTGCTATCAATGGGCATGAAGCCGTTGAATTAGCCACTCAGCATCAACCCGATGTGGTGATTATGGATGTCATGATGCCGGGGACAGATGGATTGACCGCGACCAGACATATTCTCGAAATGTTTCCCGATACATCCATCATCGTCTGTTCAGCACGGACGGATGTCGCCAAAGATGCCTATGCCAGTGGCGCGAAGATGGTCTTATCCTTGCCCCTAATGCCCGACGTCTTGCTGAGTTCAATTCGGCGCGCGGTTACGGAAAAGAAGGGTAATATAACACCCTAATCCACTTGGATAGCAAGGTACATCTATTCCAGATTTGGGGAGAGATTTCGTCGGAAGAAGTGACCCGTTTCCTTGATCGCCATCTGACCTTCTGGGATAAAGCCTGCAAAGAGGGGAAAGGCATGAATCATCCTCGTCCAGATTTTATGTGTGACATCTAACCCAGTCTCCTGTGCCTTCTCAATAAATTGCTTGGACTGAGGACGCAGAATCTCATACTCGCCTGAATAAATTAACAGGGGTGGGAGTCCAACTAAGTCAGCAAATAAGGGTGAAATCAAGGGGTGACGCGGGTCATGCTCTGCATAGTACGCCTTCGTCATCGTGGAGATGTCCGTTAAGCGTAGGTAGGGGTCAAGTTTTTGAAGTTCAGGAGAGATTTCATCAGAGAAGGTGCAATCTAGCACCGCGGAAATAAGTCCAACTGCTGAGGGCAGTGGCTCACATAATTCACGTAATCGAATGACCAATGCCATTGCCAAGCCACCCCCTGCCGAAGCACCTGCAATCACAATCTTTGAAGATGAGACCACCGTCTGTAATTCTTGATAAACTGCCAGCACATCATTAAGTGCGGCTGGAAAAGGATGTTCCGGCGCAAGCCGATAATTGGGCATGAACGCTCGGCAACCGATTGCGTGTGCCAACGGACCTACAAGAACACGATGTACCCGTGGCGTACTGAGGACATATCCCCCGCCGTGTAAATACAATAAAATCGCTCTTGTATCGGCATTAGCTGGCGTAATCCATTCACCCTGTACTCCATTGACCGCGCTGTTTTCCCAGTGGATTCCGCGTGGCATGGGTTCAAAGAAAGGTTGGTTCGATGCTTTACGATAGACAGAAAGGGGCAAATTGGCTGGCATCAATACACCGAAGAAGGTACGCATTGCCCGATAGAAGAGGCGGGCGCGGATACTGATGTGTTGACGGCTCATCAGTCAAGAACCCTGTCTCATTAGCGATCAAACAAACGCAACAGTTTGAGGGCAATTTGTAGGTTGGTGCGTGTTGCTGGATTCGCTAAATCCACCTCACAGATTTGCTTGATGCGTTCCAGCCGATAATTCAAGGTACTGCGATGGATATGCAAGTTATCAGCTGTTTGCGCGCCATTCCCACCCGAATCGAGATAGGCTTCGAGGGTATTAAATAAGTCGGCTTGTTGTTCATCTTGCAATCGTCTTATCAATGGCACATCAGCATTTTTCTGGAGAG
>JANQRM010000667.1 GCA_028284565.1 Anaerolineae bacterium
CGTCTGCTGTGAGATAGGTATTCCCGTATCCAACATAAGAACCGGGAGGCAAGGTCTTGACCTGTACGACGGAGGTCTTCCATGCCATGACGGGACGCAAGCCACTTGGGAAATCATGCAGTTCTGATGGGCATAAGCCATACAACATCAAACCGGGACGTACCATCGAGAAGTGGTTATCCGCCGAACTCAACACACCTGAGGAATTGGCGGCGTGAATATGTTTGAATTGGAAGCCTGCCGCACGTAGAGGTCGGACGACATTCCGAAAGGCATCCACTTGGTCAGCTGTATAATCGCCATCTTCATCAGCGACTGAAAAATGGGTGTACACACCTTCAATATCGAGCTTGGTCAAAGCACGCAAATGGCGGAAGACGCTAATTGCCTCGCCTGTTAACAAGCCCAAGCGTCCCATGCCGGTATCAATCTTGACATGGACTTTGAGATGTCCTTCAATATCACGGGCGGCACGGTCATAGGCACGCGCCATCTCCAAATCGAAGACGGTGAAAGTGATGTCCTCTTGCATCGCTTGACGGATGGTGTTTACCGGTGCATAGGTCATCACTAAAATCGGAGCGGTGATACCTCCTTCGCGCAACTCCAACGCCTCTGCAATCGACGCAACACCCAGATAACTTGCACCATTGAGCAAAGCCGTCCGCGCACAAGTGACTGCCCCATGCCCATAGCCATTGGCTTTCACCACTGCCATGAGTTCGACATCTTCACCAATCCAATCTTTCGTAATGCGAACATTCTTAGCAAAGACATCCGTATCAATCTCTACCCAACTGGGACGAGTGAGTTGGGCGACATTAATCTGCGACGAATCCACATCTTGACGTACCAGCTGTTCGGCATCGTCATCCACTGCTAATAGATGCCGAGCTACCCGCTCCATTTCAGTGGTGTACCCGCCCTTCACCACCACAATATCATCTTCGGTGATGCCGATGTTCTCTAAGGTGGCAATTACATCTTGAATGCTATATGTCATATGCACATAGCGCGCATCCAAGCCCTGATCAATCGCCGAGCGTCCAATTAAGGCAGATTGTGTGCCTTTGGTGATGAGGACATCCACAATACCGTTCAAATTCTGACCGACCAAGCGATGCCCAAATTGATTATTCGCGCCCATGTCGTCCATGTCGCCCATGACCAGCACCATGCGATGCACTTCATCACGAACTTTTTGCATCCAATCCAATAGGGAGAAGGTGGAAATTACATTCGCGTTGTAACTATCGTCAATGAGCAAGCTGTGGTTTTTCCCATTGAGGGGCTTCATCCGCCCATTTAAAGGAGTCATGTTCTTGAGGACGTTCAAACTCCGCTCGACATCAATCCCATAATGCGTTCCAACGAGTATGGCGTAGAGCATCGAATACAACTGATAGCGACTGAGCAAGGGGCTCCAGCGTCCAATGAAACGCTCACCGCCATAGCGCAAATCAAAGCCTGTCCCCGACGAGCCAATGAGGACATTAAATGCCATCAAGTCTGCGCCAAAGGAGTCTACACCGATCGTCTTGACTTCCGCCCGCGCCCGCGCCGCAATATCATGCGTATAATCATCGTCGAGATTCAAGACGGCTAATTTTGTCGGTGAGAGGTATTCCACCAACAAGCTCATTTCATAAATGAGATGTTCACAACTTTCAAAGTGGTCATTATGCACACAATCAATCTGGGTGATGACACTGACATCGGGCTGAATCGCCTGTACCATTTGCGCCATTTCGCCGGGTTCATTAATTGCCAATTTCAGAATGGCAATCTGATGTTCCGAACGCAGTTGAGCCAGCGACAAGGGGACACTCAAGACACCCGAATCCCCGACATCGTGATAATAGACGTTGTGTTGGGTCTTGAGGACCTGATAAATCGCCTCGGCTGTCACTGAGCGCGTTGCCGACCCAGCAACCGCAATCACCCGCACCCCTAAACGACCAATAACCGTGCGTGACCATGCCATCAAGGCATCCACCGGATCGGACACCATCAGCACCGTCACACCCGTCGTATCCGAACTCGGTGGATTCACACAAATCACACCCGAAACACCGCGCTGGATGGCTTCGTCGATGTATTGGTGTGTATCACCTTTATCTGTTCGCATTGCCACAAAGAGCCGATCTTCGCCAGCCTGTACGGGGTCAAGGCAAAAATCACTAAACAGATGCGCGGCGGGTTCGCCAAACAGTTGTCCGTTGGACGCTTTAATGAGGTCGTTTAAACTTATCATAATTGGCAGTATAGCATCGTTCAAATACACCTGCCATTGTATGTCAAGTCTTTTGTGAGAAACAAAAAGAACACTCGAAAAAGTGTCCTTTGATCAAGAATTTATCTTAAAATGGCTTACACAGTCTCATGTAATTGCAGGTAGGGACGCAAGAATTGTCCCGTATAACTGCGCTCATTCATGGCAACATCTTCCGGTGACCCTGTCACCAGCACTTCACCACCGCCGTCGCCACCTTCTGGCCCAAGGTCGATGATATGGTCTGAGACTTTGACAATATCGAGGTTATGCTCAATTACCACCACTGTATTGCCCGTGTCTACGAGGCGATGCAAGACATTAATCAGCTTATCCACATCCACTGCATGTAGCCCCGTAGACGGTTCGTCAAGAATATACAAGGTCTGCCCTGTCGCTCGTTTGGACAATTCCCGACTGAGCTTTATCCGTTGGGCTTCTCCACCACTCAGTGTCGTTGCAGGCTGACCAATACGGATATACCCCAAACCAACATCAACGAGGGTGTCCAACTTGTTCTTAATCGTTGGAATATTCTCGAAGAAATCTTGTGCTTCTGTCACCGTCATACTTAGCACATCAGCAATGCTCTTGCCTTTGAAATGGACTTGCAGAGTCTCCCGATTGTAGCGCGCCCCTTTGCACACCTCGCACTCCACATAAATATCCGGCAAGAACTGCATCTCGATTTTGATTAAACCTTGACCTTCACAGTTCTCGCACCGCCCACCTTTGACATTAAAACTAAAGCGTCCCGGCTTATACCCGCGAATCTTGCTCTCCGACATATCAGCAAATAGGGAACGAATCGCATCAAACATCTTTGTATAGGTCCCCGGATTACTGCGTGGAGTCCGTCCGATGGGGCTTTGATCGATGTTGATAATTTTGTCGATATGCTCCACGCCCTCGATTTTGCTATGTGCGCCGGGACGTTCCCGACTGCCATTGATGACCTGTGCCAGGCGTTTATACAGCGTCTCCACCACGAGGGTTGATTTCCCACTACCACTCACACCCGTCACACAGACCAATTGACCCAATGGAATCTCAACATTGATGTCTTTCAGGTTATTTTCTCGCGCACCCTCGATAGTGAGTTGTAATCCATTGCCCGTGCGCCGTTCTTCGGGTATTGCTATTTCAAACTTACCTGACAGATACGCCCCTGTCAGACTCTTCTTGACCTTCATCACCTGCTTCGGAGTCCCAGAGGCAATGACATGCCCACCATGCTCCCCCGCACCCGGTCCAAGGTCAATCAAATAATCCGCACTCCGCATGGTTTCTTCATCATGCTCCACGACCAACACGGTATTGCCCAAATCGCGTAAGCCTGTGAGTGTGTCTAGTAAACGCGCATTATCGCGTTGATGCAAGCCAATCGACGGTTCATCCAAGACATACAGCACCCCTGTCAGCCGACTCCCGACTTGGGTAGCGAGACGAATGCGCTGTGCCTCCCCACCACTGAGCGTACTTGCAGTGCGCGAGAGAGTAAGATAATTCAGCCCGACGTTGTTCAAGAAGCCAACTCGTGCTTCAATTTCATTGAGAATTTGGTGAGCAATCTGTTGGTCACGTTCCTTCAAGGTCGCCGATTCACCGCGTAACGATGCCACCCAATCCACCAGTTCACCGATAGGCATCGTCGTGACTTCAAACACGTTCATGTCCGCCACTGTCACTGCTAGAGCTTCGGGACGCAAGCGTTGCCCGCCACAGGTTCGGCACGGCACACTCGCCATATAGGATTGAATTCGATCCCGAATATAATCCGACTCCGTTTGCCGATACCGGCGGTCTAAATTATTGACAACACCCTCATAACGGGTTGTATAGGTACGGGTATAGCCACTGGTGTTCGTATATTGGACTTGTACCTTATCACCATTCGTCCCAAACAGCACAACTTGGCGCGCTTTGTCCGGTAGTTCAATCCACGGAGTCTCTAAATCAAACTTATATTTCTTGCTAATGGCGACCAGCATATTCCATGTCCAGCCGCTTTTGCTATCCAGGTTCCAGCCATTCGCTTCAATCGCACCATCGGCAATACTCAATGCCTTATTGGGGATGATGATGTCTGGGTCAAATTCCAGCTTAAAGCCCAAGCCCTGACAATCTGGACATGCGCCACTCGGCGTATTGAAACTAAAGGTGCGCGGTTCAATTTCAGCGAGGCTCACGTGCCCATGTACACACGCCAGATGCTCGCTAAAGAGGTGGTCAACGGGATTGTCACGGTCTGTCACATCATTAATCATCAGAATGCCGTCGCCCAATTCAAGAGCGGTTTCTACCGCATCCGTCAAGCGACTTTCAAATGCCACTGCATCTTCCGAATCAGGGTCGTCATAATGCCGTATCACCAGACGGTCAATCACCGCTTCGATGTTGTGAATCACATAGCGATCTAGTTCGATGTTTTCTTCTAAATCCCGCAGTTCCCCATTCACCCGCGCCCGAACAAAGCCCGCCTTTTGCAATTCCTCAAAGACTTTCTCGTGTCGCCCCTTTTTATTCGTAATCACCGGTGCCAAGATTTGTATCCGTGTCCCATCGTCCATACTCAAGACTGCATCGACAATTTGTTGAGCCGATTGCGCCACGACTTCTTCCCCACATACGGGGCAATGTGGAATACCGATGCGTGCATACAACAAACGCAGATAGTCATACACTTCTGTGACCGTCCCCACGGTTGAGCGTGGATTGGAACTGACGCTCTTCTGGTCAATCGACACGGCTGGCGATAAACCTTCGATTTGGTCAACATCGGGTTTTTCCATCAAACCTAAGAATTGACGCGCATAGGCACTCAGGCTCTCGACATACCGCCGTTGCCCTTCCGCAAAAATCGTATCGAATGCAAGAGACGACTTTCCAGAGCCAGACAAGCCTGTAATCACCACCAACTGATTGCGTGGAATATCAACATCAATGTTTTTGAGATTATGTTCTCGTGCGCCACGAACTGTAATTTTATCTTGCATAAGTCACTGTTCTATTCTGTTGTCGTTCCAGGGGACATTTGTTCTATTATAACGCGCTGCCAAGATACCACAATACTCGATTCATATTAGAATCGGATAAGCACAGACATTCTCATTGAAATCTCATGGCTTGTTCATCGCTTCATCTAAATTCCATCCTAAATTGTTGACACATAACAACTTAGCGAGGGAACAATGAGTAATCGAGAAATCATTGCAGACAATCTCATCAAACGCTTTGGAGACTTCGTTGCCGTCGATGAAGTCTCTTTTCAGGTTCAATCAGGCGAAATTTACGGCTTTCTGGGTCCCAATGGTGCAGGGAAAAGCACTGTTGTGACGATGTTGACGACACTAGCCCTGCCAACTGCGGGACAAGCCAAAGTTGGTGGATTCGATGTCCTTAAAGAAGCGGATAAAGTTCGTCGCATCGCCGGTGTGGCACTCCAAGAAATTGGACTCGACCCCCTCATGAAGTCGATGGAACTGCTGACTATCCAGGCGCAGATGTTTGGACTCTCCCGCAAACAAGCCAAACAACGTGCAGAAGAATTGCTCGATTTGGTCAAACTATCGGAGTTTACAGACCGATACGTCGGTAAATACAGTGGTGGGATGCGTCGTCGCTTGGATTTGGCTCTCGCGCTGACTCACGAACCGGACATCCTCTTTTTAGATGAACCCACAACTGGACTTGACCCGGCTAGCCGACGCGATGTCTGGCGTGAAGTCCGTCGGCTCAATCGTGAACGGGGCATGACCATCTTCTTGACAACACAATATCTCGAAGAAGCCGACGAACTCGCTGATCGCATTGCCATCATCGACAAAGGCAAAATCGCCACCGAAGGCAAGCCAAATGAATTGAAATCCGCACTCGGGGCAGAACGGATTAATTTGGAGTTTGATACCGTAGATACCGTTGAACACGCTGAAACCACCTTGAAAGATATGGTAGACCGCACACAAGTGGATCGTAAAGTCCTCCGCCTCTACCTCAATCAAGCCGCCCAAGCTGTACCTGCTGTGATGAACCGTCTGCAATCAGAGGCTATCGCACCCTCATCACTGACATTAACCCAACCGACACTCGATGATGTCTTCCTCGAAGTGACTGGACAACGCTTCGATAGTGAGACTGAACCCCAAGCCGAAGCCATTGCATAGGAGCCGACAATGAGTACCTATACCCATACCCATTCAACGATTCAATCTCGCACAAAACTTGAGCCAAAACGCGAGACGATGCCCTTTTTGGGACAAGTTTGGTCAATGGCATGGCGAAGTTTGGTCACCAACTTTCGGACACCTGCCGTCATCATCCCGCCCCTGATTATCAGTGTGTTCTTTCTCTTGGTCTATCAAGCCTCATTGGGACGCGCCTCCAACTTCATACCGGGTTTAATCGGACAAAGCTATCTTGGCTTCATCTTGCCCTTATCCGTCATCAGTGCCGCTCTCAGTGGGGCAGGTGTTGCCGGACAAAGCATCGTCCGCGACATCGAAAATGGCTATTTTGATAAACTCTTGCTCACACCGATTAGCCGTTCTGCCCTTTTGCTGGGTCCCATGATTGCAGGTGCTGTCATCTTGCTCCTACAAACAGCGGCGGTCACCGTCGTTGGGATTTTCATGGGCTTAGACCCCGTGACAGGCTTCACAGGTATTCTCTTGATGCTCGGTTATGCGCTTCTCATTGGTATCGGATTTGGTGGATTTACCGTCGGGGTTGCTCTGCGCAGTGGTAATGCGGCGGCAACTCAAGGCGCGAGCTTCCTGTTCTTCCCTGCCAGTTTCTTGACCGCGACCTTTGTTCCTGTTGAGCAACTCTCTGGCTGGATACGTACAGCGGCAGAATATAACCCAATCACCTACGTCCTAGAAGCCACCCGTGCCTTACTCAATACGGGTTGGGATGCCGAAATCATGTTGCGGGGACTTTCATCCTGCTTAGTCCTCGTAGTGGTTCTCTTCGCCTTTGCCCTCTGGAGCCTCCGCGCCCGCACCCAACGCCGATAAACTCGACACCAAATTGCCCGATGGTGAAATCATCGGGCTTTTGTCTCCATCTGTGATGCATATGCATAGCCAAATGCACCCCTCTTTCTATTCATTTTGTGATAGTCTAGGAAGACGACTGCAACACAAATGCAAGCAAAGTAAGGGCGATGGTCTCTTGGGTCTACACAAGCGCGAACCGCCTCTACAAGACAATTACCAGCGAAAATGCTATTAAAACCGAATTCTAATATTGATGTTAATAAAATGGCAAATAGGCAGGGCTTTGTTGCCGGAAAGCAGTTATTTCAGTGCTGACAAATCCAACATTTCACAAACAGATTTGAAACTTAAAGGGATGTTAACAGACTGCCTGTTCACTATGCTTGAATGATCTCTTGGCAGGCTTTCATCGCCGTTTGCATCAGGTCAATCAGCTCATCGTATTCGGCATCCGTCAAAATCGACCACGGCTCATAGAACAATTCGTCCGTATGCTTCTCGACCTCTTCACGCACTGCCTTGCCCTTCTCCGTCGATTGATAGAAGCCATGCGACTTCTCCGCCCAGCCACGACCATCCAGTTCATCGAGTGCCGCCGCCCAATCCGACCTTGCCCAACCCCGATATGCCAATTGGTCAAACAGGTCATCTGGATTATTCGCCTGCTCATCATCCACAAAAGCGAAGGCTTCCCACACATGCCCCAGCACATTGTAAGCACCGTAGGCACACATATGCACATCATCCCGAAAGGCGTTGAAATCTGAACCGTATTGCACCATCTTTACAAAGGGCGCAGACTCACCCGCAGGCGCGCGATTCCGCGAGTGCGACAGACACCACGGGTCAACCACCTCGCTGTGCAAGCTAGCTTCCACCACACGACAGGTCAGGAATTCCAAACGATAGGCTTGTTCAGATGGGATAGGCGAAAAGGTCTGGAAGGGTTTTTGGCGACGCTCTTGCATCTTGTCCAACACCTCTCGCCCTGCTTGCGTCAGATGGTATTCATCACCAATGCGGTTGAGCCATTTTTCGCTCGCCAGCATCTCCAAAATCGCCAGACTGAGCTTGGGCGCGGAGTAGACTGCCCGCCGCCGGAACTTATCCACAGACAAGGGGTCTGGGTCGAACTCTGCCATTTGCACCATCATCCAACCCGGACTCTCCGCATAGCCCCCACGCAATTGGAGCAGTAGTGGCGGTTGTGGGCGATTGTTCTTTTCGCCGTCACTCAAGGTCGCTAAATATTGTTTAAATCCTGCCTGAAAAATCGCCCCTTGCAATTGCTGTGTCATGTTATAGAGCGAGGCATCTTTTTGCATGGTCATCTCCCTCGACAATAAGTATTAAGTCCAATTTAATCCTATGCCGAGAATCGACAAAAATCGACCACCATGCCATACCATACCATTTAGTCCAATTTGGGTATTCTGCACGAAAATTATGCGGATTCGGCAGGTTCAGGCATCTTCGCCCGCAACTCATCTCGTATCGTCGTCAGCTTCGTATGGAGTTGTTGTAATTGGTCATCGCTCAACACCTTCCACACCGAGTAGAAGTAGGTATTTGTCTTGGTTTCCACCTTATCACGCAGTTCCTTACCCTTGTTGGTGGTGACATAATGCCCAGCTTCATCGCCAGCTTCTATCCAACCCCGTGCTACGAGTGCATCCAACGCTTCTTGATAGCCTTCTGCCCCATGTCCGCGAAAGTCCAACTGCTCAGCCAGTGCTTCAGCGGAGGTGTGTTCGCCATTCCAAATGAAGGTAAAGGTCTCCCAATCGCGCCCAGAGATGTCATGTTTGCGCCACGTACTCAGATGAGCATCATCCCGCAAGGCATTCAGATAGGAAGCATAGCGCACATACTTCTCACTCTTGGGCAGGTCATCCGGAATACCGCGCCGTTGAGCATTCTTGAGGTTTGTCACATCAAATTCAGTCGTCGCTAATGCGGAATCGACGACTTGCTTCAAGGATTGATTGACCACATCAAAATCAACATCCGTATAGCCTTCAAGTTCAACAAGCCTTTTACGTTGGATTGCCAGCAATTTATCTACGCCATCATGGGCTTTCTGTGTCGCTGTATATTTGCCATCCGCTTCTGTCAACAAGCCATGCTCGACCAAACCACTCAGCATCTCTTCCAAGCGAGCCGATGCAGAATAGGGGTTACGTAGTGCAATGTGTTCGATTGATAAGGTGTTGTCATTTAATGTGGTTGCTTGTAAAACGAGAAATAATCCTTGTACGCCACCTAAACCAGCTTCTTCCATCATGTCTTGCATCTTAGGACCGATGTGTCCTGCTAATGCACCGAAGGCTTCCCCCTGTACTGTCCAGACTTCTTGTGATGTAACCATATCAAACACTCCTTATTACCCAACTTTTTGATTTTCCCGAATATGTGGGTAATTTAGACGATAACCTATCTCAAGACTTTCGTCAAACTGACAATGAATCCAAAACAGCACCCGTATTGGATGCTATCTCATGTAACGAATTGAGATGTTGATTAAGGTGTCGGTGTGGACGTGGAGGTCGGGGTTGCACTCAAAAAGACGGCTGTCGATGTCCCAACCATATCGACTTGATCTTCCATAAATTGGGCATCGCCAAGATTGCGAACCACTGAGACCCATGAGCGTCCGGGTTTGAGCATAATCGGGGTGTTGTCGCCATAAATGAGTTGGAGAGCTTCACCGGGATTCTGATTGCGTCTGCGCCAAAAGCCTTGATAGAGTTGTCCGTCGCGCACCACATACGCCCGTCCTTGATCCCACAAGGCAATTTCGAGCGATTCATAAT
>JANQRM010000674.1 GCA_028284565.1 Anaerolineae bacterium
CGAAGACTTCTTGCATGTAGGTCGCCACGCCGTAACTCGCGCGCTCTGCTGACCAGCCGTCAGTGTGTTGCCACCAGATATACCCACTGGCTTCGGTGCGGGATGTTGGGACGACTTCGATGACTGTACCCACAGATAATTGCTTGCTGAGTCGAGTTCCCCCCGGAGTCTGGCGAATACTCAGAGGTCCATCTGTTACTTTGAATTTGCGAGGTGCGTTGGCATCTTGGTCGCTGATGTCCCGCATAAAGACGGATGTACCATCTTGTTTACGCTCGGCAGACCAGCCTTTGTCATGTTGATACCAGACATAATCCCCAGCTAAGGTCATGGAGTCGGCTTGGACGGTGATGCGGTCTCCGGTTTGTAGTCGGACGGATAAGCGTGTTCCATTGGGTAAGGCACGCACACTCAAGGGTCCATCAATCACCTGAAAAGTCTTCGTTTCTGCCATGTCCCATTTTCCCTTGTTTGATATTCATTCAATTTTCTGTAGTTGTAACATGCGTAAGGGCGTACAGCTGTACGCCCTTACAATTAAACATTATTGTGATCTGTGTTGCCTAATTCGTTGGCAGTAAGGTCTTCACATTATCTGCCGCTTCGACTGCCCAGCCAGTTAATCCGTCCGAAAATTGGATGTGCCACCATGTAAAGCCATCGACATCCACTGGACCTTCCAAGATGGTCACTTGTGTGCCATCTGCCGCTTGTCTGACACGCTCAAAACTTAAGCCGGGACCGGAACGAATATTCAAGGGGTCGCCTTCTGTCGTGTTGATTATCGCCAAGCCACCAATGGTCAATTGCGCGCCTGTTTGGACAAAGGGTGTTGCGGTTGGTAATTCCCCCGGTGTCACATTGGCAGACCCACTAATAATAGGGGGTGCAACTTGGCTCCATGGTTGGGCGATAAAGGGTACGGCATTGCCTTCGTTGGATTGTACCCAAACGACGCGCGGATTCATGCCAGATGGTGAATTCCAGACCAAGCGTCCAAAACCGAGACGGGTGGTATCACGGGTATCGACTTCAACCACTGCATATTGATCGTCTAATGAGGGGACGACGTAAAATAACCCATCATTCGTGCCATGTACCTCGCGCACATTGGGATCAATCGGAATTTCACCAATTTCTGTGCCATCACGCTGTAACAGCACCCAACGACTCGACCCTTCGCCGAAGCCTTGTGATAAGTCATCTACAAGACTGACAATCAAACGCCCGCCTTCAACAAATTCGGGACTGAGATAGGATTCTGTGGCACTGGCAACGAAAGGAAAACGATAGCCTTGTTCGGGCAAGACGACTTGCAGGGTATTCAGATGATAACCAAAGGGAACGGAATCGACCAAATTGGGCAAACGATCATCCAATGCCGACATAATGTATTCATTGGCTGGTGCGTAGTAATCGGTTGATAACGTCGGGAAGTTGCCACTCACACGGACGGTATTATCCACCAGATTCCATGTATAGCTGTCTTGGGTGACAATGCCTTCGGAAGCCACCGGAACCATAGAAAAGGTGACTTCGCTATTTCGATAATCGACAATAGTTGGCAACATATTTTCATTAATCCCCAACCCCGTCACATAAGGGGAATTAAAGCTGAGTTGTGCGGTGACGGTGTTGCCCTCGATATTGAAGACTGCCATCTGCCAGCCCCCACCTAGGGTGGCATGAGAAAAGACCAGCACGTTATCAAATTCATTGAAAATCGTTGAGCCAGAGCCAAAATCAATTGTGGTACTAAACACTTGCCCCGGACTGTGGGCGGCAATCATCGAATCGGTATTGGTATCATAAATAAGCAATTGGGAGACCATCATATCGGGGTTGGTCACGGTATAGGCAATGCGTGTGCCATCATGAGCTACCGCAACATTGAAGGGATATTGTGTATGCCCTTGCACTGTCGGCAAGATAAAATCTTCGAGGACGTTGCCATCGTTGTCGATTTGTATCATGCGTCCAGTTTCGCCCCCATAGAGCCACGCGCGCCATCGCGGTGTTTGTGCTTGAAGAGGCATTGTCAAAGCCAGAATGAGAAGCAATAAACCCAAGTATCGTCGTATCATCTGATTATCCTTCTATACGTCATTTTCACCATAGCTCTATTATAGGCAGTTTAACCCGAAGCGGAAAACCGACTTGAATCAATCTTGTAACAATAGACAAAGGAAACTCAAGGCACAATTGATGCTTTTGAGATTACAATATTGGTATCTGTATTGTGGGAGTGTGTGATTGTCCGACCAACCGCAACAGGACGAGCGACAGACTCTTGGCTTTAGCGTGTTCTCTAAACTTTGGCTAAGGTCATTTTGGCATTCCATATTCAATTTAATTGAACCTTCGGATGGTTTGACAGACCCTTATGAACGGCATATCGTTCGCCTATATCATTCACTGTTAATTCTATTTGCCCCTCTTGCCCTTGTATTGTCGTTGCTTCATAGTTATTTAGATGGTCAAGTTGATGGTGGGTGGGATACCGAGTCACTCATTGTTGGTAGTCTGGGTATCTTGACCATTGTTGGACTCTATTGGTTTAGTCGCTCTGGGTATCATCGCTCGGCTTTCCGTGTCACGCTGGTTCTAGGATCAGCCTTAATCATTGGCATTGCCTCCATCTCATCTCCTCCACACCAAGAGATACTATTTTTACTCATACTTCCCTTGTTAAGCAGTGTCATCCTAACGTTACGCGACACCATCATCGTTAGTGCGATTATGACATTCATCATCCTTTTTTGGTTGCGGTTTGTTTTGCAAGTTCAAGATGCAGATATTATCACTGATTTTGGTACGATATTTGTAATTTTAACCGCGTTTATTGTCTTCACGAGTTATCAGCGTAATCGCCTTGAAGAAGAACGGCGCGCGGTAATTACACAAAATGAAACGCAACTACGAATGCTGATGAATCAGTTACCGGTTACGATTTGGACAACAGACAACAACCTTGTGGTTCAGTCGATGTCTGGAACGAACATTACCTCACGTCCAGCGACCCTCATTCAACAGTCTTTACCTGAAATAATCAGACAACGCCAAGCGGAAAATACCGGCATTGTGAAGGCACATCAGCGCGCACTCCAAGGTGAATCGGTTAGTTACGAGGTCGAATGGCAAGAGAGAACCTTGCAAACCTATATCGAGCCTCTACGCGATTTATCCAACACCGTTATTGGAACGATTGGTGTAGCAACGGATATTAGCCAGCGCAAACGAAACGAACAAAACAGACTGACTGTCGCTACGCAAAAAGAGCGTATCAACGTTCTGCAAAACTTTATTGAAGTGGCATCGCATGATTTCAAAACACCGATTTCAACCATTATCACCTCGCTGTATGTTGCCCGACGCAAACTTGAACAGAATGAAGATATTATCCCGTATTTAGAGCGTATCGAGATTCAGACTCAGCGTATTTTGGATGTCCTCGATAGTATGCTTACCATGAATCAGCTCGATACCCATCAACTGCGCCCACTTAAACCCACGAATTTATCTGTCCTGCTCGCTGATATCTATCAGGCTTATGCACCGAAAATCCAAGCGAAATCCTTAGAGTTTAGACGAGACATCGTACCCGATATTTTGATTTATATGGATGCAAAATCAATGGACTTGGCAATTAGTCAAGTCTTGGATAATGCCTTGCGTTTCACCGACGACGGCTTTATTCGCCTGTCACTGGTACCTGACAACTCAAATGCCCGTATTGAAATCGAAGATTCGGGTATCGGCATGACCATCCGCCAAAAAAAACGTATCTTTGAACGATTTTATCGAGGCGAAGAGGCACGCCCGCAAGATGGCGGTACAACAGGCTTAGGGTTATCTGTCGCGCGGAAAATTATTACGGATCATGGTGGCACAATTGATGTGGATAGCGAAACAGGTGTTGGCACAACCTTCACGATTCAATTGCATCGGATACAGCAAGAAAAATCCTCTCCCTCTACGGCAGAAACACTTGAGTCAGATCAAACGCGGGTCCATCCACACAACCCCGATTCAAGCCTTGCTCGGTCTTAACGGTACAAGCATAACAAGCCCCAACTCCACAGGGCAACATGGACTGAAATACACCGAAGATGAAATTTTTGGGGATGTCATTGCGCCGTTCTCGCACAATCCCCATGACCTCGCTGAATTGTGTCAGTTCATCACCCTGCCCTACGAGTACAAAGGCTTGGTCTGCCCAACCCAATGTCATGACCTGATCCTCCCAAACGTGTTGATCATCTGCCCTGACCACTTCAACTTCTGGCGCGAGATGTTGCGTGTCATAGTCGCGGGCTGTCCCAAGTAACACGAGCGTCACACTGACATTGTTTTTGAAAAGTGCCGGAAGCATCATCATCAACGGTGTCGGGACTGCGTTGTATACCATGAGCAGGATATTGCGGAGTGAGCGTCGAAAGCGGAAGGGATTACCCACAGGACCAAGCAGGCTAAACAATTGTCCCGGTTGATATTCGATACTTGTTGGACGCTCAATGACTATGGTACGCCCTGTAATGGACACTGCCCACCATTGTTCCCGTAAGTAGGGGTCCCAATGCTCGATTTCATAATCTTGTTCGACCTTGCGCGCCAAAAGACATTGCCCCGCTTTCATCTGTAAGAGTGAGTCATCAACTGCCAGTTCAAGGTGTTGGGTTTGGCGATTGACTCGTTTGATTCGTTCAATGTAACCGCGGGTTTCTTTCATAGATGATGACGTAATTTCTGATGATTCAGTATCGGCTGTATTGTAGCTCATCTTCTACAGCGCACCAAACCTTAAGGTTTCTAACGAGCTTATCATGCTACAGTCAATCGAGGAGGAACAATAATGCGTAAGAAATTTGTCTTGAATTCGGTTTACATCACGGATACTCGTTTTGGTAAAGGTGTTTTCGCATCGAAAGCGTTCAAACAAGGTGAACGAGTCATTGAAACACTCGGCGAAATCGTATCCGAACAGAATATTTACACGATACAAGTGGATTGGGATTTGCACATCGAACCCACGCTACCTGCCAAGTACCTCAATCACTCCTGTGACCCGAACTTAGGTGTGAAAATCAATGCCGATGGCTTGCCCGATTATTATGCCATACGGGATATTCACCCCAAAGAACATCTCACGTTTGATTATGCCATGACGGAATACACCCTCGCAGAACACGACCTTCCAGAATCGGAGTGGATTGTGTGTGAATGTGGCGCAGACAATTGTCGTGGGCACTTAGGCAGTTATCACGATTTGCCCGCAGATATTCAAGCGAAATATGCGGGGTATATTGCCAGCTATCTCTTGACGGACCCTGCACTGAGCGAAGAAGCAAGTTAAGCCTGTCGTTGATATAGAATGCGCAGGTGTTGCACATCGCGTTGGTCATCGCCTAGATGTCGGATTTTATCCTTCTCAATAAGTTGCTCAACACGGACTTCCGTCAAGTCTTCCTTCAGAAACCAATCCATTTCTTGCTTGGACATTGCCCAAGGGGGTCCTTGAACCGATTCATCGTGTTCCCGCGCGAAGCATATTGCCAATAAGTGTCCGTTGGGTGCAACTAACGTTGCGATTTGCCTGATGGCATCTTCTCGAAGGCTTGGGGGCATGGATTGAATGGTGAAGATTTCTAGGACAAAATCAAAGGCGTGTTCCCATTCAGTTGGCAAGTTGAATAAGTCGGCAACTTGATACTCGACAGGTGTTTCTGGGAAGCGTTCTTTGCACCACTGAATCGCACTTGGTGAAATATCGAAGGCGGTGACATCAAAGCCCAGCTCAGCAAGTTTCTCGGCATCATCGCCCAAGCCACAGCCGACGACCGTTCCGCGTTTGCCCTCTCCGTTTAGCTTATTCTGACTCAACCATTGGAGAAAAAAACGATTCGGTTTCTCATTCGCCCACGGAACAATCTGGCTGTTTCCATCCGCGTTGGCATACAGCGTCTCGAACCAGCCTGTGAAATCTTCATTTTGAATTTGCTCATACACTTTGCGTCGGATGTCATCTGGGTTCATCGTTATCACTTATCTCCATTGAGAATCATATCGGCACATTTTTCACCGATCATAATCGTTGGTGCGTTGGTGTTGGCATTGACAATAAAGGGCATAATCGAGGCATCTGCCACGCGCAAGCCTTGTATCCCATGCACTTGCAGGCGGTCATTCACCACCCCCATCGGGTCGTTGCCCATTTTACACGTTCCAACTGGATGAAATATATTCACCACATGCTCACGAATGTAGTTTGCAATATCCGCATCACTGGTGACATGCTTGCCGGGTAGATATTCTTCACCACGATAGGCATCAAAGGCGGGGGATTTTAGGATTTGTCGGGCGAGTTTTACCCCTTCGACTAACGTCGCTAAGTCGTCTGGTTCAGCCAGATAATTGGGATTAATCAAGGGCGGGTCATTAGGACCAGCGGATTGCAATTCGAGGTAGCCAACGCTTTTGGGTTTGGCAAGGCATGGAGTGAGCATATAACCATGAATATCGGGATGTTCGTCATCGCCGAGAAAAGGAAGAAAGATAAATTGCAAGTCCGGGGCGGGTGATTCGGAATTCAATTTGACGAATCCGCCTGCTTCGCCTGCATTGGAGGTCAACACGCCTTTGCGTTCCTGTTCATATTTATCAATCTCTGCCTGCTCAGTTACTGAGGCTAAGGAAACGGGCTGTGTCGAATAATGCGAGACAAACACGCGGATATGATCTTGTAGATTTTGTCCCACGCCGGGCAGGTCTTGAATGACATCAATACCGAATGATTCAAGATATTGCCTCGGACCTATCCCTGACAACATCAGCAATTGTGGCGAATTAATAGCCCCACCACAGAGGATGACCTCTTTCGAAGCAGTAACAGACTGTTCCTCCCCATCTTTGATGTAGACCACGCCTGTACAGCGTTTTCTATCAAAGGTTAGGCGTGTCACCATTGCAAAGGGGATGGCGGTCAGGTTATCCCGTTGCAGGGCGGGATGTAAAAATGCCACAGCCGTACTCTGGCGCATCCCATCCTTCTGTGTGACCTGATGCAAGCCCACGCCTTCTTGTTGTCCATCATTGAAATCATCATTGTGTGCATACCCTGCTTCTTGTCCCGCTTGGACAAAGGCGACAGATATTGGATTGGGGTCGCGCAAGTCCGCTACATTCATCGGTCCACCGACATTATGGCATTTGGATGCACCCTGTTCTTGATTCTGGGATTTTTTGAAATAAGGAAGCACTTCATCCCAAGACCAACCTTCGTTGCCCAACTCCGCCCAGCCATCATAGTCTGCTGGATTGCCTCGTTGATAAATCATGGCATTCGTCGAACTCGACCCGCCGTAAACTTTGCCACGCGGGATGTCGATGATGCGATTGTGGCAGTGTTCTTGTGGCGTGGTGACATACGCCCAATCAAGTGCGGTGTGTCTTAAACTGCGCCATGCAACGGGGATATGAATGTCACGTTGGTCATCGGGACCGCCCGCTTCTAATAACAAAACGGAGATGTCTTCTCGTTCTGAGAGACGCGATGCAACCACACATCCCGCCGACCCTGCCCCAATCACCACATAATCGTAAATCATAAGATTTCGCGGGTCATCTAATTGGGTTGTAGAATATCTGGGGTTAGATTATTCAATACCGCTTGTACCAGCCGTAAGCCATTGCGGAAGTCATCGAGGTTCATGATGGCGCGCGGGCTGTGGATATAACGACAGGGTGTTGAGATGACTGCTGAGGGTATTCCTGCATCCGTGATATGAATTGAACCGCCGTCTGTCCCACCCCCAAGAGCCGTTTTCAGTTGATAGGGAATGTCATTCGCTGTGGCAGTCTCACGAATAAAATTGAGAATGCGTGGATTCACAATCATGCTTTTGTCCATGACGGTCAGTGCGGGACCATCCCCCAGCCGACAACCCGGATTCGGCACAAGGTCATCGTCTAAATCCGCCAGTGGATTGGGGACATCATGCGCGGTTGTGCCTTCCAGAATCAATGCCAAATCGGGTTGATAG
>JANQRM010000682.1 GCA_028284565.1 Anaerolineae bacterium
CACCACTGCACCGTTAGCTTTAGCAAGTTCAACGGTCCTATCTTGACTATACGAATCAAACACAAATAAAGCATCAGCGAATTGAAGTGTTTTTAGGCATTCGACAACATGTGCTTCTTCGTTGAACGTAATAACAATTGCGGTGAGGTGGGTCATTGGCTAGCTAGCCGATAAATGCTTTGGTAGGCATCATACAAAGGTGGATTCGGTTCATGTTGCATCGCAAGTTCTTGAATTTTCCGTCGCATCCCCAGTTGAATGAGTCGCTTTGCAAAAAACAATTTCCAGTTGGGATAGTGCTTTTCATACAATCGCAGACGACTTTCCCATAAGTACATTGTACTTTGTGGACGGACTTGGGAGGTACTTTTCCCACTCAGATGAACGACCTCCGCTTGTGGTACACAATAAATCTCCCAACCTACCTGACGAATTCGCCATGCCCAATCAATCTCTTCACAGTACATAAAAAAGGCTTCGTCAAACATCCCGCTCTGTTGGATGACTTCTCGCTTGAGCATTATGGTTGCGCCTAAGGTAAAATCCACAGGGAAGGGTTTACCTTCTTCGTACAATTGTCTTGAATAACGTCCGTTGAATTCGCCTTCTAGCCAACGTCCGGGAGTTGGGAAAAATTCGACCCACAATTGACGTAATCCCGGAAAATGAAACGCCCCATGCTGGAAACTGCTATCTTCATAGGATAGCTGTGCGCCGACCACTCCGATTTTTTCATCCCTCATCAAGGCTTCATAGAGGGTATGCGTCGCACCCCTTTTTGTAATCGTATCAGGATTGAGTAGATAAACAGCCTTCGGTAATTCTGATGTTGAACATTGATGTCCAAAGCCCAAAGTACGCATCGCTAGATTATTCGCTTTACCGAAACCCAGATTTTCGTCTCTAGTGATTAATTGTACTTGTGGAAATTGTGAGCGAATAACATCGACAGTACCGTCGGAGGATGCATTATCCACCACAATGACACGTGAAGATAAGGTTGTCGATTGTAAGTCATCTAGCAAACTACGTAGAGCATTGCTAATTAAATCTTGAACATTCCATGTGACCAGCACAACCGCTAAATCCATCAATCCCCCAGCTGTGCAAAATCATAGCCCACTTCATCCAAAAAGGTTTGCAAGGCTTCAAAATCTTCACGGCTCACACGAACTAACTCGCCCTCTCCAATAAAGGCGTTCAATAACTCGCCTTCATCTGTGGCATTGACCAGTTCCAATAAACCATCCGTCAATGAGAGGCGAATACTCAAATCGACTTCTAAGGGATACATCAATACAGCATAAGGAAACTCAGGACTTGTCTCGGCAACACGCAAATCCGCCGACAATTCCTCTTCTGCTTCTACAAAAGCATCAAAAGTACTATCGGATACACCTGCCCCATCACATTCATCAGTAGACAGCGCTTCGAGTAATGCATCCGTATCCTCGTAATCGACAATCATTTCAAAGGTCGAAATATCTAAATTAGCACGTTCAAAAAGTAAAGTCGGCAACAACCAACTATAGAAATCGTCAAAGCCCAAGCGACAAAATGTACGACCATTGAGTGCAGTTAGATTGGTAGAACCTAAATTACGATTAACAACAATGACTCCTGATTCACCCGTTTGTGTCCGACTGCCGACTTCTCGTTGGGTGATCAAAATGGGATCGCCACAATTTTGGGCATCTGCTACTGCATAGGACAACCCATCAAGCCACACTACAGATGCATCTGCCCCACGAGTCTCACAAAGAGCAGAAATTGCATCTGCATAGCGATTTGCTGGAATCACATCAATCGTCACACTCGATGTATCCAATATCGCGCTTTCCAAATCCGCTTCCGTTTGGGTTAGTGGGGATGATAACAGCGAATTGGGTTCTTCAGTCACTTCTAAAATCGATTCTTGTTCTAACAAGTCATCATCCACAGGTACAATAATCATCCGAATCGGATTATCTGGGAAGCCAGCTGGAACAGCCGTCGCAATCTCTGGCAACGCTGTCGAAAACGGAGTCGGAGTCAAAGTAGGGGGTAAGGTCGCACGGTCCCCCTCGACTGGACGACAGGCAGCTATGAATGCAAGAAAAAAACAAATTCCAATGATAAACTTGCGAGATATCATAAGTCACGCTTTAGCTTGGAAATGAGTATTGTATCCATTATAACGCTGAATCGACCAGATAGCCTTTAGCGTTCTGCACCCACCAGTTCCACAGACCGTCGACCTACATTATTATTTCGCACACTCACTTCAACATCCTCATGAATCAGCCCTGCCCAGCAATCTTGCGGATTCCGCGCTTCAATCTCAGTCAAACGGATTGCCCCCCAGACAATAACTTGTTCGTCAGCGGGCAAATATCTTAGGATGTTGCCTGTATCAGGATGCTCAACTAGCTCTAAAATGTCATCGCTCCCCAACGCCCATCGATAGGGAAAACTTGTTGTCGAAGTCTGGCATTCAATGCCCACACGCCATGCCCCTGACTCATCGAACCAGCCCAATGTCGCTGCTTGTTGCTCTTGCTGATACACCGTTCCCGGTGGCGGTCCCGTGGTACGTATCGGTGTATCCCCATAATTCTCAATGGTTAGTTTAAATACCAGCATCTCTCCCACAGGCATCGTTATTGACGAAAATGCCAAACTATCTGGGTTATTGGGAATATCAATCACCTCACCTAATTCGTTGCGCGTAGAATAATAACGGTCATCATAAGGATGCACTTCAAATACCACATCCACCCCAACCGTCTGCGAGACAATCTCAGCAAAAGGCTTACCACCATCTTGAATCGTTAGCATCGATTCGCGCCGCATGCGTTGCCCTTCAGCATCTTGAGCCACTGCGACAACTTGATAAGTCCCGTCAGGGGGCGGGTCTTTGCCCAAATCAATCCCTCCTTCATAGTCGAAAGTATGCCGTCCTGCTTCACCGGGTTCACGCCCTTCCCGACGTGCAGAAATCGGAATCTTTTCGTTATTCTCACCCAGCAAAAAGACTTCTAAAGTCTCAACGTCCTTTTGCAATTCGATATTAATCTCCACGCGATCATCAATACTGTCCTGATTTGGCGTAAACACGGTTGGCCCCACAGTAAAAATCGACATAATAGGTAATGGCACATCGGCATTCTCTACGATAAGCGTACCTGTTACTTCATCCATTGCCCCATCAGATTCTTGTGCAACTAATTGCCAAGTATATGTCCCATCCGGAATCAAACGACGTTCTACTGTGCCAACAACTTCTTCCTCTGCCAATATATATCCATCTACTACGCCACTAAAGAACACCTGATAATCCCCAGCACTGCGCGCTTTGTCTTCACGAAAATAATATTGCGTCCCATCTTCTGCCTCAAAGACGATACTCACCACAGCATTCCGTGACAGTGAATAGGAGAAGAGCGTAATGTCATCGTCACCATCTGCATTTGGCGTTATCGTCTCTAAACTCATCTCTGCTGAAGCAATTAACGGCAAATTGGGATCAACAATCAACTGTCCAGCCACAATCACCAACCCGAGTCCTATAACGCTTGCTAGGAGTACCAAACTAATCGGTATTCGCATTATCCAAGTGTTCCTCTCTCATTCAAATCGCCTCAAGTCTACTGAGGACATTCACACGCGACAAGTGCCGATGCTTGTCATACGCCAATCCTCTAAGGTACACTGTGCGGTCTATTCGTCAGTTATCCAAAGGAAAGTCGGGTTGAGCAATACCCAAGAGTCCGCCACCATCATCAATATCCCCAATGCAACTCCCAATGCAGATGACATCATCGAATGCTTTGCCGTCATTTTGACCGATGATGTGATGTTCCCACATACCACCAAAACCTTGTATTTTGATGAACGTTTGCAAGAGAGTATCAAGCAAGCCAATGAACAAGCCCAAACACTCATCACGCTGACCGCCCGCTATTCGAGTACCACTGTTCCTACGAAGCATCGCATCTACAACATCGGGACTGAAGTGGCGATTGATTATCTCACAGACAATCTGGATGGCATCATCTCTGTTATTGCACAAGGTCGTCGTCGGGTAGAAATTGTCAACATCCTCAGTGAGAATCCGTTACGTGTCCAAGCACGTATCCTAGCGGAGCCTCAAGCAGACAAAAAGTCGGTGAATACAGCACGCGATGCACTAGAAAATCTCTTTGGCTACTATGTTGATAATCATCAATCGCGCCTCCAAAATTCCTTAGATAATATCCTCAACATTGATGACACCAGTATCTTTATAGATACCATTGCGAGCAAAGTTCCATTTCCTATCGGCGAACAACAGCGACTGCTTGAAACCCTTGATGTTCAAGAACGCCTCGACCATTTATACACGCTCTTGGACAGCGGGGTCTTAGAAGAAACGCTGGGTGGCGGAATATTCCAGCAAGAGATTCGAGAAATCGAAGAGAATATCCTTCAAGCGCAATTGCCTAGCGTCATCCATGATACCGCGATGAAAGAACTCTCCCGCCTGTCCGTCATCATGCCGATGGCACCAGAAGCAGGTGTGATTCGCACCTATCTGGATTGGCTGGTTGACCTCCCTTGGAACGAAAAAACAGAAGACAATCTCGACATTGCCCATGCAGAGAAGGTATTAGAATCTGCCCACTTTGGACTTAAAAAAGTCAAAGAACGTATCTTGGAGCATATCGCGGTTCGTAAATTGGCAAAGGACAAGATGAAAAGCCCGATTCTGTGTTTCGTCGGCGCACCGGGAGTCGGCAAAACATCTATCGGGAAAAGTATCGCAGAAGCTCTGGGACGCAAATTCATTCGTATCAGTCTGGGCGGGGTTCGTGATGAAGCCGAAATACGCGGACATCGACGCACCTATATCGGCGCATTGCCGGGACGAATTATCCAAGCCATGCGCCGTGCAGAAACCGTGAATCCGGTGTTTATGCTGGATGAAATCGACAAACTCACAATGGATTTTCATGGTGACCCAGCCGCAGCACTCCTCGAAGTCCTAGACCCAGAGCAGAATTATGAATTCTCTGACCATTACTTGGATGTTCCTTACGACTTATCTCAGGTGCTATTCATCACCACTGCCAATGACCTTTACCCTATTCCAGAAGCTCTCGAAGACCGCATGGAAATCATCGAATTCATGGGCTACACCGAAGAAGAGAAAGTCCAAATCTCCAAACGCTTCTTAATTCCCAAACAACTTGAAGCCAACGGCATCGGTAATCGTGGCATCCAAATCAGCGACCAAGCTCTTCAAACGGTCATCCGTGATTACACCTACGAAGCTGGAGTCCGCAACCTGGAACGCGAAATTGCTAACATTTGTCGCAAAATCACCAAACTCGTTGCCCTAGAAAAGAAATACCCCAAAAGAATCACACCTACTCTTGTCGGTAAACAACTTGGCGCGCCCTATTACAGCAATACCCGCGTCAACAAAACAGATAGTGTTGGGCTTGTCACCGGACTCGTC
>JANQRM010000684.1 GCA_028284565.1 Anaerolineae bacterium
CTTATGATGCCCAATGATGCTTTCCTCACGAGACCACTGGGTTCTTATTGGACGAGTCTCACCACGCTCAGATAATTTCCATGAAGCCAGTGCCATCACAATCTGAAGGGACATATCTTCACGCCCACCAAACGCGCCACCAATTGCGGGATATATGATGCGGATTTTATCGGCTGGCATATCTAAGGCATGAGCGACTTGCTCTTGGTCTTCGTGTGTCCATTGTCCTGCAACTTCAACTGTGATACGCCCTTCCTCATCGACATAGCTCACCGCCGCTTCGGGTTGTAGGTAGGCATGTTCTTGCAATGGGACTTCATAGCGACCTTCAATGACTGCCTCAGCTTCGTCCCAGCCAATTTCGATATCACCTTTGCGAATCACATAATGCTGAATGACATTGCTTTCGTTTTCAGGATGAAGCAGTACCTCATCTTTCAACCCCTCAAACACATCCCGAATCAATGGTAAATCTTCCCATTCGATACGGATTTTCTCACTGGCTTCTTCCGCAATATCCGCCGTTTCTGCCACAACAATCGCTACTTGGTCACCTTCCCACCGACTCACATCCGACGGAATTTTACTACGACCTGTCGCGTTCAATCCCACCAGTACGGGTTGGTCAAACATGGTTAGTCCGTATTCATTCACTGGCACATCTTGCACTGTGAATATCCCGACAACACCGTGCATCGCTTCAGCTTCTGATAAGTCCATGCTTATCATGCGCGCGTGAGGTTTGCCACTGAATAATACTTTGGCATGAAGGAAATTATCGCGTTCAATATCCGCCGGATACAAAGCATCCCCGGTGACTTTCCCGTAGGCATCTGTCCGAAAAGGTGATTTGCCAATTGCCATCTGTTTAGCCCTCTTCACTCGTCAACACTTGCGAGGCTTGCTCCACTGCTTGCATGATTTTGTAATAGCCTGTACAGCGACATAAATTCCCACTAAAGGCTTGCTCCACTTGGGATGTCGTCGGCTGGGGATGTTCTTCTAATAATTTCGCACCCGACATCAAGAAGCCCGGAATACAAAAGCCACATTGCACCGCCCCTTTTTCAATGAACGCTTGCTGTAGGGGATGTAAATCGCCATTGTGAGCTAGCCCTTCAATCGTGACAATTTCCGCGTGATGTGCACGCGTTGCCGGCACAAGGCAGGACATCACCGCCATCCCATCCAGATAGACTGTACACGCGCCACATTCGCCTTCTGCACAGCCCTCTTTCGTTCCTGTGAGTTGTCCTTCATTCAATATCACCGAGGCATCTTCACGCAACCAATCGAGCATGGTCTTGTGTGCGCCATTTGATGCTGAGATCGCTTGTCCATTGACCGTCGTTTGAATGACTGCATTATCATCGTGTGAACTATAGAAATGGTCGCCTGTTGGGAACTTCCCCTCGCCATTCTGTCCCCATAACATCACAGGATTATCTGACCATTCCACTTTCTCCTGACCGTCGCGCAACACACGCAATGCCCGCTTGACCATCACGCCAACCATTTCTTGTCGATAATCGGCTGTCCCGCGCAAATCATCTATTGGCGTAGCAGATGCTTGTGCCAAATTTGCTGTTTCACGAATGACATCATCCGATAAAATTTTACCAACCAGATAATTTTCTGCCTCACTTGAATTAATAATCGTTGGAGCAACACTGCCCTGAGTGATTCGGGCTTTTGTGATAGTTTCACCGTCAAATGACAGGATAATCGTCAGATGTACCACCGAAATCGCCTGCGCTCGTCGCAATCCTAGCTTGACATAGATGCCTCGTGTATCAGACGACATCGCCGGAAATGCAATAGCCAACATCATCTCATCCGATGCCATGACCGTCTTCCGCACACCGAGATAAAACTCACGAAGTGGAATGGTTCGCCTGCCACGCACTGATGCCAAAGTCACTGTCGCATCCAACGCTCGCAGAGGCGTAATCGTATCATTTGCCGGACTCGCCGTAATCAGATTGCCCGCTATCGTCGCCCGATTCCGCAGTTGAGGCGAACCGACTTCAAAACTCGCTTGCGCTAATGGTAAAGCCTTCTCCTGAATAAGTTTGGATGCCACCACCTGATTGTGCGTCACCAACGCACCCAGATGAATATTGCCTTCTTCATCTTCACTAATCTCTGCCAAATCAGGAATCCGCGTGATGTCTATCAAGATGTCTACATCGGTATACACACGTCGCTCCAACTCAAGGATTAAGTCCGTGCCTCCTGCGATAATTCGCGCGCGTCCTTGATGTTCGCTCAAGAGCGATAAGACCTGCTCAATTGAAGTTGGCGTTTCTACTCGTTGGATTCGTTGTCCCTGTCTTTGGAGTTCGTGCATTGTGATTATCCTACGTTCAATTGTTCCCGTTTAACAAACTTCCCACGCCCTTTTTGACCATAGAATGTACCATCTGCCATAATGATTTCACCTCGGCTGATGGTAACATCAGGCGCGCCTGTTAATTCTAACCCATCATAGGGTGTCCAATCGACATTTTCGTGTAAGGTCTCAGTTGATAAATTCGTTTTCTTATTCGGATCAAAAATCACAATATCAGCATCATAGCCCGGCGCAATCTGTCCTTTTCGGCTGAATCCTGCCAACTCTGCTGGACGTGTGCAACACAAATCTACCCATTGATTCAATGTCAACAAACCACTTGTTACACCCTGCGAATACACACTCGACAAGCGCATCTCTATCGACGGAATGCCTCCCGGAATCTGGCTGAAATCATGCAAACCGCGTGCTTTATCCGCTTTCACAAAAGGGCAATGATCCGTCGTCACAATCTGTAAATCCCCATCGGCTAGTGCCTGCCATAACCTCGCTTGTTGGGCTTTCTCACGTATCGGTGGCGCACAAACGTGCAACGTGCCTTCGACATCAGGGGCTTCAAAGGCATCCCAGTCCAAAAACAGGTATTGCGGACAGGTCTCACCAGTGACTGACAGATTGCGTTGTCGTGCCTCTCGGATACGTTCAACAGCTTCTCCGCAAGACACATGAAAGATATGAATCGGGGCATCCAAATACTCCGCCATATCAATCACCCGACTCACCGCTTCCGCTTCGAGGATTGCTGGACGACTGCGTGGATGATAACGAGGAGCCGTATTGCCTTTTGCGAGATTCTGCTCAATCAGCGTACAAATGACATCCCAATTTTCTGCATGGATGACGGACAACATCCCGTGCTGACTTGCCGATTGCAACGCCAAGAACAATTCTGCATCGGACAACCGAAAGCCATACGCCATATACAACTTGAGTGTACTACAACCTGCCTCAATCACTTGTGAGAGTTCATCTAATTTGGCGATTTCGTGTGGGCTAATAGTCATATGCAGACCATAATCAATTACGATTTCGGAGTCCGCCTCGTCCCTACGTTTAGCCAACGCATCCAACATCGACTCATCGGCTTCAGGTGCGACAAAATCCACGATCGCTGTAGTCCCACCAAATGCCGCCGCTCGTGTCCCTGTAAAAAATGTATCCGATGAGACGACCCCATTTCCCAGTGGCATCTGCATATGCACATGAATATCCACCCCACCCGGAATGACGTGGTTGCCCTGTGCATCCAGCACATGCTTGCCAGATAAGCCCGACCCAACAGCCACAATCGTCTCACCCGCTATTGCGACATCCGCTGGATAGGTCGCTTCGGCTGTCACGACAGTGCCATTTTGAATCACAAGGTCGTAGGTCATGACGATGCGAGTGCATCCTGCAACTGTTTAAACATATCACTCTGATCCCAACGTTCAACAATTTTGCCGTTTTCAAAGCGATAGATATGAATATGCTCGGAGGTAAAGCGAATACCACTTGCCGGGAAATGCGAGAAATCACCCGTATGAGTCAGTGTAATCGTCGCCCGCATCGTCACATAATCGCCTTCTGCCATAATGAGGTCAATCGTCTGATCAATGTCTGTAAAGGCATCAAGCACTTGCGATACAAGGCGATACAATCCATCACGTCCTACATACCCCTCATCCAGACTATGTAACAACGCATCCTCTGCATAGCCAGACATATCCAACTCACCCGATGCAAAGGACTCCATATAATTACGGACAACTTGCTTATTCGCTTCTGACATACTTAATTGCTATAACCATCGCTGAAAATATCAATCATTAAACGCGCATCACCCAAGGGATACAAAATCGGGCAAGTCGCGCCGTGGTCAATGTATTCGCGGACTTTCGCTTTGACTTCATCCGGTGAGCCACTCGCCGTACACATTTGCACCACGTCATCTGGGACCAGATGCATGGCATTCTCAATTTCTTCATCTGTCGCGGGCCACGTCAACACTTGATGAATCTCATCCAACAACTCTTGACTGACTCCACTCGCTTTCATCAAATGAGGTTGTTGTCCAAGATATTGCGTCATCATCTTCCGCGCACCATCGAGGGCTTTCTTGCGGTCATTGTCCACTGAGCAAATCACCAATTGAGGACGGTCAATATCATCAATGCTTTTACCAGCTTTCTTCGCCCCTGCTTCTAAGGCATCCATCGCCCGCAGGTTATAATCGGGATGTACCAGATAATTCAGCACTGCCCCATCCGCAATCTCACCTGTGAGTTCCATCATCTTCATGCCTGTCGCACCAATATAGATAGGGACATTCCGGGCTTCTTTGCGTCCATGCACCACATCCAACTGTATGCCATCCACATGATGAAATTCGCCATGAAAGGTCACATTTTCCATGTTCAACAGCCGACGCAGGACTTCCACGGTTTCACGCATCGCTTTGAGGGGTTTACGGCGTTCAATCCCCACTTTACTCGCCAGCGG
>JANQRM010000689.1 GCA_028284565.1 Anaerolineae bacterium
ATCTCATCGGCGGATTGGACACGCCCAATGATGGTGAGATTCATGTCTGCGAACAGAATATCCTTAAGATGAGAGAACGCCAACGGGCGAAAATGCGCCGTAAACAAATAGGCTTCATCTTCCAAAATTACACACTCGTCCCGACCTACACCGCCAAAGAGAACATCGATCTTGCCCTACGTTTGCCCGGTTATGGCTTCTTTGACCGACGACGACGCTCCAAAACGGCACTCGAAGCGGTGGGACTCAGCGCATGGTCAGACCATATGCCCGATGAACTCAGTGGCGGTCAGCGACAACGGGTAGCCATTGCCCGCGCCTTAGCCTTGCGCCCGGCGATTATCTTAGCTGATGAGCCAACTAGTGGTTTGGACACCCGTACCGCACGGCGTGTCTTGAGCTTATTTCGGGGGATTGCTCATGCTCAAGGGACAGCCTTCTTGATTGTCTCACACGACCCCCTCATTGCAGAATTTGTTGACCATACCTATGATTTGATAGAAGGGAAAGTCCGTCTCCGCACCACAGAACCCATCCCGACGGACGAAGGAGAAGCAGATGAAGACTAACGTGCGTGGCTGGTTGGTCACGGGCTTGTTGATGATGATTGCCTTAATCATCGGGCTATTACTGCCCCGTTTTGATTTATCTATCTTCGGGCAAGCACCCACACCCACAGTTGAATCGACCACAGCTCCAACCTTGACTCCATCCGAGACTTTCCCACCCTCATCGCCCTTGCCATCCCTAACACCCTCACAGACTCTGCTTCCACCACCGACCTTCGAGCCACCGACCTTGACTCCCATTCCCTCAGCGACTCCATCCATCACACCCACCGCGACCATCTTCATTGATGCTCCTGCACCTGCCGGATTACGCGGAGCTGAGACAGCGACCCCAACCAGCGAAGTCGGCTGTGAGAAGAATGACGAGTGGCAACTCCGCTATGAAGTCCAACCGAATGATGCACTCGCCAATATCGCAAGCCTCTACAACACTTCCGTTCAAGAACTCGCCGATGGCAATTGTCTGGAAGATGCCAACCTCATTCGCGCCGGACAACAGCTCCGTGTACCCGGTGATGTCCAACCCAACATCCCAGAAATCGAATGTCTCACATGGGAAGTGTTAACACCTTTCAACGGCGCATTCACCGTCGAGGGGGAGGGGCAACTTACCTTCAATTGGCGCGGACCCTTATCACCCCGCAATCTGATTCGCGTGATTCAGCCCGATGGTGAAATTTGGGAACGCCTCGTCGAAATGCGTCAAAATGAAACCATTGACCTCTTTGAAGAACTGCCACAAAGCGGTGTCCACACGTGGTACGTCTATCCTTTGGGCATGGACTTCCTGCAAATCCCTTGTCCTGAAGGTGGACCATGGACTTTCAACAAAGCTGAAGCCCCCGACCCAACGGAAGTCCCAGCAGGTGGCGGAGGATTTGGTTAACTCAGTTGACTCCCTGCTTCCGCATCAATAAACCAAGACACCTTTCCACTCAGGGGCTGAATAACCTGCGAGGGTAGGTTGTTCGGTTGATAGTCACCTTCAAGTACCTGTTTGAGCGTATCCGCTTTATTCGCACCAGAGACAAGGAATGTCACCTGTCGCGCGCGATTAAAGACAACAGGTGTCAGTGTCAGTCGACACGCATCCAGCTTCTCCACATGCTGTCCCACCACCCAGCGATGTTGCTCATGGATAGTTTCGGAATAGGGAAACAACGAAGCCGTGTGTCCATCATCTCCCATGCCCATCAATGTCAGATCAATACGCGGGAGTTGCCCATTGCCAAAATGCCATAGGGCTTTTTCATAGGCTTTTGCGGATTCTATCGGGTCGATTTCGCCTTGCATCCGATAGATTTGCTCCATTGGTATCGTGACCTTATCCAACCATGCGTCTTTCGTCATACGATAATTGCTGGCTTCATCATCCGGCGGGACACAGCGTTCATCCCCCCACACAATCACCCACTTCGACCAATCCGTATCCGCTCCTGCCAATTGCTCATACACCGGACGCGGCGTACTCCCACCCGACAGCGCAATCACAAATCGCCCCCGCGCCTCTATCGCATTCTGTGCTAGCTCAAGGATATGAGTCACTGCACCCTGAATTAACGCTTCTTTGTGAGGGAAAGTTTGAACATCACGCATCTATCTACTCATCCTCATGCAAACAACTCACACGCCAGACATGCTCATTCACATTGAGCAACGCATCCGCTTCTGAGGGTCCCCAACTCCCTTTGGCATAGCTCACCATCGGCGGAGCATCTTGGGTCTCTTCCCAACCGTCGATAATCGGGTCCACAATATGCCACGCATTCTCAATCTCATCACTGCGGATAAAAAGTGACGCATCCCCCTGTATCGCCTCCAGAATCAAGCGTTCATAGGCATCAGGAATCTCCACATCTTCAAATGCCGAGTGAAAATGCAATTCCAAATCCTTCGAGCGTGACTTTTGCATAGTATCCGGCTCTTTAACCTCGACTGTCAGATGAATACCTTCATCGGGTTGCACACACAGCGACAACATATTTCGTGAAAAATTATCGCGTTCTGCTAACCTAAACATACTATGGGGTGGACGCTTGAATTGGATATTCACTTGGGACGTTTTCGCTGTCATCGCCTTCCCAGACCGCAGATAAAACGGGACATCCTTCCAACGCCAATTGTCGATAAACAGCTTTAACGCGGCATAAGTTGGAGTCTGTGAATGCTCCGCCACCCCATAGGCATCCAGATAGCCTTCATACTGCGCGCGGACAGTATCCTGCAATTGAATTGGACGAATAGACCGGAGTACCTTCACTTTCTCATTTCGCAGGGGAGTCGCATCAAACGAGGAGGGCGGTTCCATCGCGACCAGCGAGAGCAGTTGCATTAGATGATTTTGTATCATATCCCGCATCACACCAGAGCCATCATAGTATCCCGCGCGCGTGCCGACATCTACCGTCTCAGCCACTGTAATTTGCACATTGCTAATGTAATTGCGATTCCAAATAGGTTCAAAAATCGTATTTGCAAAGCGGAAGAAGAGGATATTCTGCGCCGCTTCTTTTCCCAGATAATGGTCAATCCGATACACTTGGTCTTCGTTAAAGACCTTGTGGATTTTCTTATTTAGGTCTTGTGCGGAGTCAAGGTCATAACCGAAGGGCTTTTCCACCACCAGCCGTCGCCAACCTTCGGAATCATCTGCCATATTGAACATGCCCAAAACCTTGACCGCTTCTTCATAAAACGAGGGCGCAATTGAGAGATAATACACGCGATTCGTGGGACCATCTTCAACATGCGCTGTCCCGTGCCTGACGTTCTCCCATGTCTCTTCGCGGGCAAAGTCCAGTTCGCAATAAAAGATATGCTGGCAGAAATCACCCCATTTCGCTTCATCAAAAATATCTGAGGCAAACTCTTGCATAGCATCTCGTAATTGGTTGCGTAAATCTTCATCGCCCCAATCCCGCCGACTCACACCAAAGATGTTGAACTTCTCCGGTAAGCGTCCTTTGAGATAATTGTTGAAGAGGGCAGGGATGAGTTTCCGACGTGCCAAATCCCCCGAAATGCCAAAGATAACAATCGAAACAGGCTTGTCGCTCATCGGCTATTCTCCTAGCTTCTTGATAGAATGCCCGCCAAACTGATTCCGCATCACCGATAATAACTTATCCGTATAAGAGTTATCATCCCGTGACCGCAACCGTTCCAGCAAAGCAATTGTAATCACAGGCGCAGATACATCCAAATCAATCGCCTCTGAAACGGTCCAGCGACCTTCTCCCGAATCTGGGACAAAAGGATCAATACTTTCAAATTCTTGATCATCTCGTAAGGCATCATGCATCAAATCCAATAACCATGAGCGAACCACACTCCCATGCAACCAGATACGCGACACTTCCGCGAGGTCAAGATTGAACGCGTCCTTATGCTTCATAATTGCAAATCCCTCTGCGAAGGCTTGCATCATGCCATACTCAATCCCGTTATGTACCATCTTCACGAAATGTCCCGACCCCCGCGGACCCACATACCCCCAGCCCTTATCTTCGGCAGGAGCCAGCGTTTTCAGGATGGGCGAGATATGCGCGACTTTCGCTTTATCCCCGCCGACCATCAGGCTATAACCTTCTTTCAAGCCCCACACACCGCCACTCGTCCCGACATCAATCAGATGGACATCCTGCTCAGCCAATTGGTCGCCTATCCGTATCGTCTCTTTATAATTGGAATTCCCACCGTCAATCACAATATCCTCAGCATCTAGGACATCGCGCAATGTCAGTAAAGTTTGTTCTGTGGGCTTCCCAGATGGAACCATCACCCAAACCACGCGATTTGCATCCAACTGACTCACCAGCTCTTCGATGTCTGGCGCCCCAATTGCACCATCCGCCATGGCTTGTTGAACTGCCTCATCATTCAAATCTGTCACCACTACCTCATGCTCACCTTGGAGCAGGCGTTTGGTCATGTTCGCGCCCATCTTCCCCAGACCAACCATCCCAATTTTCATCGTTGTTATCTCCAATTCGCTTTTCTCTATCCTTGTTGACAATATCAGACAGACATGCATTACGCTAAAATTTCATGAAAACGCTGAGCCAATGCTCATATCAGTCCGAATTTATTACAATCTTAATGAAATCAAGTTCAAATTAGGGTCATAATGAAAGCGTTAGTGTGTCACTAATGTTATGTTTCACAGGATTTGATAACAGAGTAGCAGGATGATATTCAACGATTTTTTAGCCTTCCTCACTAACGGGATACTGCTCCTTCTAGGCATCCTAACCTTATTTCGATATTTGGAAGATCGAACGACACAACGCTTCGATACCGCCCTCATGTTTTTGGCTTTTGCCGTATCGCCTGTCGTGACGATCCTGAACACCCTGCTTCCAACCCTTCCATCATGGTTCCCGACCTTATCCAGCATTGCCATCCTTGCTCAACCCTACTTACTCATCCGCATCGTTCAACATTTCCATGATGTGTCCCTTTGGCTACTTCGCTTTGCCCTTATTGGTTTCATCCTCTCAGTGGTCGATATTGTTGTCTTTCCCGAACAAGCTACCATCATTACGATATTGATTATTGCCTACATTGTCATCCTAGAAATCTATTCCGCTTGGGCGTTCTTACAAGGTGCGATCAATCGAGCTGGCGTGACTAAACAACGCTTATCGCTCGCCGCGACTGGCTCTGGACTACTTGGAGTTTCTTTCATCATCATTGCAATGGCGATTGTGTCACCCGAATTTGCCGACGGTATCATTAGCATCTTTTATGCCTTCTTCAATTTATCCTTGTTATGTTATTTCTTCGCCTTTGTGACACCCAGCTGGTTGCGTCAAACATGGCAACAAGACGTGCTCTATAATTTTTTACAGCAAAACCAATCTGCTGATGATAGAGTCGTTGCCTCAGTTGCTGAGCGATTGTCAATATTTGCCAAGCGCGCTGTCGGTGCTGTCTCCACACTTGTCTTAGATTATCAATTTAGTCATTGGGAAGTGATTGCCTACAGTGATGGTAAGGTTGCCGAGTTTCAAACATGGTCTCTACCAGACACGCCCATCTTGAATCGGATTTTCCAAACAGGTCAAGCCCAAACCGTCAATGATCATCAATCCGATCAATGTCTTACAGTCTTTCATCAGCAATTTCAGACACAAACTGTATTTGCGGTTCCCATTCGACGCACTAAAGAAAACTGGGGCATATTGCTTGTGTTTGGTAAGTTGTGGTCACTCTTCCCAGAGGAAGACTTAAGCCTTCTTACCCTGTTAGCCGAACAAGTCGGACAAATCATTGAAAACAATGCGCTAGCGACAGAACAACAATTACTGATTACACAACTCCAAGAGGAGGTAAAAGAACGTTGGCAGGCGGAACAGCTCGTTGAGAAAAATTCACGTCACCTCTCAGCTATTTTCGATGGCACGTTTCAGTTTATCGGTTTATTAGAACCGAATGGCAAACTCCTCAAAGCCAATCGTTCAGCCATTTTGGCGGCGGGCTTGCCTGCAGATACCGATTTAGCCGGGACGTATTTCTGGGATGGCCCATGGTGGCAGATTTCTGAAGCGACCAAAACTCAATTGCAAGAGAATATTGCGCGTGCCGCTAAGGGTGAGTTTATTCGCTATGAGGTTGATATTTGGGTGGCGCATCAAGATGGCATGACCATCGACTTCTCCTTGAATCCCGTTTTTGATGAAGAAGGGAAGGTCATCCTCATCGTCCCAGAAGGGCGCGATGTGACAGAACGGATACTCGCAGAACGCGCCTTACAAGCCAGTGAGTACTTCTCCTCAGAAATTACCAGCCTCATACCAGACGTAATGTATCTCTATGATTTAGTGGATGAGCATATGATCTACTCCAATAAGCAATTTGCCGATGTTTTAGGATACAAGCTAGAGAGCATCACCCAACCCACTTATGAGTCGCTCCTTCATCCCGACGATATTTCGACCATGCCATCCAATCGTGCTAAGTATCCCTCCTTAGGTGACAAAGAAATTTTAACAACTGAAATGCGCCTGAAACATGCCAATGGCACATGGCATTGGTTTTTGAATCGCATGACCATATTCAAGCGGGATGAAGAAGGGCAACCAAGACAACTACTTGGCGTGGCTCAGGATATTACACAACAGAAAATAGCAACACAAGCATTAGCGCGTAGTGAGGCTCTGCACCGTACACTCGCTCAAAATTTGCCGGACACCTCTGTGATCTTATTTGATAAAGACTTGCGTTTTAGACTAGTTGAAGGTCCATTACTTGAGTTGCAAGGCTTTGTGAAAGAAGATATGGAAGGTCAACTTTTCTACGATGTTGCACAACCAGAGGCAATCGAAAGACTTGAACCCTACTACCTTGCGACATTACAAGGCATAAGCCAACTCTTAGAATTCCAAGGACCCGATCAACGGCATTATGTCTCTCACTTTATTCCGATTCGAGATGCAAATCATGACATCTTGCTAGGAATGGTTGTAGCAAGGGATGTAACCAAAGCTAAGCTAGCTGAGGAAGCCATCCGCCAAAGTGAGGAACGCTATCGTACCATTGTCGAACATCAAACTGAAATGATGATTCGCTATCGTCCTAATGGGACTGTGATATTTGCCAATCAACCCTATTGTGACTACTATGGTATTTCCTTAGATGAACTAGCAGGTAGCAATTTCTTAGACCTTATCCCCAATAACCAAGACCGCCAACAAGTCGAACAGGTCATTGGGCAGATTATGAGTACCAAGATGTACTCGATGGCTGAACGACAAGTGATTACCTCAGATGGCGATGTGCAATGGCTCTTATGGTACGACCAACCCATTCTGGATAATCAAGGTGAGGTGATTGAAATTTTGGCGGTGGGTCGGGATATAACTGAGCGCAAACTCGCCGAAGTAGCTCTGCGCCAGAGTGAAGAACGCTATCGGATAGTTGTAGACAACCAAATGGAGATGGTCGTTCGTTATCGTCCCGATGGAACCGTGATATTTGCCAATCAACCCTATTGCGACCACTTGCATGTCAGCTTTGAAGAACTCGGAGGACGGAGCTTCTTGGATTTTGTGCATGATCGCAAGAAAGTCAGTCAAACAATTCAAACGGTTCTGGACACCAAACAAAGTACCACAGCTGAATCCCTCTATATCACACCAGAAGGCGAGACGCGCTGGCACGCTTGGTATGACCGCCCCATTCTTGATGAACATGGCAAAGTGATCGAGATTTTGGGTGTCGGGCGAGATGTTACCGAGCGTAAGAACATTGAGGAAGCCCTGCGCCGTAGCGAAGAACGCTATCGAATTGTCATCGAAAATCAAAACGAATTGGTGATACGTCATCAGCTTGACTTTACTGTTTTGTTCGTCAATCCAGCTTATTGCAATGAGTTCAATATCCCATCTGAAGATGTTGTAGGACAAAATTTGCTGAACTTCATTCACGAAGAGTCTTTGAGCGAAGTTCTTGAGATTAACGCCACAGTCCTTCAGTCCAAGCAACCGTTTGTCCATACTCATCAGCTGATAAACGGGAAAAATGAATTTCGGTGGTACGAATGGCATGACCAACCGATTTTGAACGAACAAGGTGAAGTGATTGAGATTTTGACCATCGGGCGGGATGTTACCGAGCGAGTAGTGGCAGAGCAAGCCCTGCGCCAAAGTGAGAAACGCTACCGAACTGTAGTCGAAAAGCAAGCTGAGTTTGTCTCTCGCTATACGCCAGATTTGAAACTGACTTTTATCAATCAAGCCTATGCCAAATATTTTAATGTCAAGCGAAAAAAGATTGTGGGCAAGAGCTTTCTTAAGTTGATTCCAGAGGAGGAACGAGAAGCGGTTCAACAACGCTTTGATAAAGTCATTCAATCCAAAACGAGCATGACGCATGAGCATCAAGTGGTGCGGGCAGATGGTGAGGTGAGATGGAACGAGTGGCATAATCAGCCGATTTTGAATGAGCAAGGAGAGGTGGTTGAAATTCTGGGGATTGGGCGCGACGTGACGGATCGCAAGATGGCACAAGAAGCTCTCCAAGAAGCCTATAACGAGATGGAGCAACGGGTACAGGAACGTACTGCGGAGTTGCAAGCGGCAAATGATGAATTGAATGCCTTTGCCTATTCGGTCTCGCATGATTTGCGCGCGCCTTTACGTGCATTGAGCAATTACAGTCTGTTCCTGCAAGAAGATTGTGCCGATGATCTGGATGAACTTGGTTTGGAATATGTGCAAGGGATTGCAGAGAGCGCATATGAGATGGAGCAATTGGTGGTTGATTTGCTCGACTTGTCTCGGATTGGTCGTGACGACATCGAAGTTGCTGATGTCGATTTGGGGCTGTTGTTGCGCCAAGTGACGACACGACTGAACCTGAATGGCGAGGCAGAAGTCAAGATTCCGGAACAACTGCCAACCATCCCCTCCAAAAAAGTGCGTTTGCAACAAATCTTCGGTAATCTTATCTCGAATGGTCTCAAGTTTACCCATCCAGCCACCAAGCCATGTGTCGAGATTGAAGCAATTGAGCAGGCGGACACATGGGACATCATCGTGCGGGACAATGGGATTGGAATAGACGACAAGTATATGGAGCAAATATTTGGGATGTTCCAACGCTTGCACACCTCTGAAGAGTATCCGGGGACGGGTATTGGTCTAGCCATTGTAAAGAAGGCGATGGATGAACTAGGTGGGGATATACGGGTTGAGTCCGAACTTGGCAAAGGGACACAGTTTGTACTAACATTCAGCAAAGTCTGAATTAGGGAGCCTCTATGATTATGGGAAATGAGAACTTTCCTGTCTTGCTGGTCGAAGATAACAAGCATGATGTGATGTCGATGAAACGCGCCTTTAAGAAGCACAATATCGCTAACCCGCTCTTTGTTGTACCTCATGGACAAGCTTGCCTCGATTTTTTACGGAATGAAGGCAAGTATGACGACCCTGATGAATTTCCTACGCCGGGGATTATTATCATGGACATTCGGATGCCTGTGATGGATGGGATTAGTTGTCTGAGGGAAATAAAATCCGATGAACAGCTTAAATTAATCCCCGTTATCATGTTGACCACCTCGAAGCAAGATGAAGACCGTGTGATCTCTTACGACTTGGGGTGTAACACCTTCATCCAAAAGCCTGTTGATTTCAATAAGTTTAGCGAAGCGGTTGCCGCTATTCACCTCTATTGGAAGTTGTCGTCGTTGCCATAGTTGCTGGTTTAGGAGTTTGAACCATGCCCGAATTACGGATATTGCTGGTTGAAGATGATAAGCATGATTATCAACTTTTACTGCGAACCTTAAATCGAAGCGAGTTGGATTGCGTGGTGACGTGGGTAGCCGATGCCGATAAAGCCCTGGATGAAGTGCAAGCCACAGATTATGACTTGGTGATGACGGATTATCATTTGCCGGGGATGGATGGCTTGGAGCTCCTAAATGCGTTGGATGAACGATCGTTTGATGCACCAATTATCTTTTTGACAGGGGCAGGGAGTGAGCAGGTGGCGGTAGAAGCCATGCAAGCTGGAGCCTATGAGTATTTGGTGAAGGATGTGCAAGGCGATTACCTGAAGTTGTTGCCGACAACGGTGAGCAAGGGCTATCAACAGTGGCTGGATAAGCAAGCGCGCCTGCAAGCAGAAGAAGCCCTGCGGGAGAGAGAAGAGCAGTATCGGGATTTGTTTGAAAGCACGAATGACCTCATCTTTAGTGTGAACTTTGAAGGCGAATTTCTCTATAGCAATCGCGCTTGGCAAGAGACGATGGGCTATACGCATGATAACCTGAAAGACATCAACTTTGAGGATATTTTGCTTGTCGATTATCAAACCGAGTATATGGAGGCATGTGTCCAGTTGTTGCGGGGAGAACCTGCTATTGATATCGAGTTGATTCTCATCACACAAAATCAACAGGCGTTGATTGTCGAAGGGAATTTGACCACTCGTGAATTGCCCGATAAATCCATCAATGTGCGAGGTATCTTCCGTGATGTGACACGGCGCAAGCGAACCGAGCGAGAACGTGAAGAACTGATCTCTGAATTGAATGCTTATGTCCATACTGTCGCGCATGATTTGAAATCCCCGTTGACTGCGATTAACTTAACGACGAGTCGCCTGTTGTCGATTACTGAAGATGGACAAAAAGAAATCTTGCAGAATCGGATTTTATATAGCGTACAGAAGATGAATAATATTATTGATGAGTTGTTGTTGTTGGCGCAGATTCGCTCGATGGACGAGTTTTTATTGTCACCTGTGAATATGCGTCGGATTGTTACCGAATCAGTTGGTCGCTTGGAGCATCAAATCACGGCTTCTAAAGCGACAGTCAATTTCCCAGAGACCTTTCCAGTGGTGCAGGGTTATGCGCCATGGCTGGAAGAAGTCTGGGTGAATTATTTGAGCAATGCGATGAAGTATGGTGGTAATCCCCCTGTGATTGATATTGGTGCAGATGAGTTGGACGATCATCATGTTCGACTGTGGGTGAAGGATAATGGTGCAGGCTTGACCCCTGAGCAACAAATGAAATTGTTTACACCTTTTACCCGCCTTGACCAAGTGCGTCCCGATGGGTATGGCTTGGGTCTCTCCATCGTGAAGCGCATTGTCGATAAGCTCAATGGCGATGTGGGCGTGGATAGTACAGTGGGGGAGGGGAGCGTGTTTAGTTTCACATTGCCGAAGCCGATATTATAGTATTTGGTTGTTAGTGATTAGTTGTTAGCCATGCGTCTTTCATTTTCCCTCGTTTGTTAACCCAATATCGCTTTAACGTTGGATGTTTTGGTTGGATGTGCCTTGGACAAGGGCTTCAACCTGTGTTTTGTCGATGAGGGGCATATCGCCGCGAATCGAATATTTGAGTGCCGCCATGACTACGCCCCAGCGGAGTGCTAAATCCAAATCGCCATCGTAAGTGAGATAGCCATAGAGAAAGCCCGCTGAGAACGCATCGCCAATGCCGACACGATAGCGCGGTGTTACGGTGTAGGTGGGTGATGACCGGATGGTATCGGGTGATGTGCCTGCAAATGCGCCTTCTGCGCCACAAGTGAGAACAATGGTGCTTTTCGGATAGTCAATTAGTAGGGCTTTGAGCAGAGCCTCATGAGAAAATGAGTCCTCATATCCTAAGACATTGCAGGCATCCCGACGTGGGATGAAGATGATGTCCGCAGATTCGAGGAAGGGTTGGCATTGGTCTTTTGCTGTTTCCG
>JANQRM010000691.1 GCA_028284565.1 Anaerolineae bacterium
GTCTCATCAACGTTAGGTTCTTCGGTGACTTCGACAATCGGCTCTTCCGTCACTTCAATGACTGCTTCTTCTGTAACCTCCACGACGACTTCTTCAGTCACTTCGACCACAACTTCTTCGGTTACCTCAACTACTGGTTCATCCGTAGGCTCAGGTGTAGCAGTCGGGACAACCACCACATTTTCCAATTTCACGAGATTGATGTCGTCCAGTGAGACGCTACCTGCATTTGTTGTCCCCGTACGGAAGACAACACCACCGCTGGTTACAGGTGCATCGTCCGTGTGCGTGTAGTGAGCGACACCATCAACACTAACCGAAATCACATTACCAGTGACTTGGATAGCGATTGTATGCCATTCTGCTTCATTAGGAGCCTCATCAGTTTCGGCTACAGCGGAGGCGGTGAGGAGTAAGTCGCCTCGATAAAGTCGGCTGTTACCATTGGTGTCAATGAGTACTGAATATTCGCTATCTGCACTTACACGGAACGCGACACTGGCTGTATTTCCAGCATTAACACGGAGCGAAGCTGAGAGGGTTGAATCTGTCCAATCTAAATTGTTAACCTGAACAGTTGCATCCGGCAGTGAAGAGCTCAAGAAGGCATTGCCAGTCTCATCACTTGCCCAGTCCCATCCAGAAACAGTCAAACCTTCACCAGCCCAATCGGTGAAATCTTCCGTAAATGCGTCAAACTCCATAGGAGGTTCATTAACCACAACTACTGGAGTCTCATCATTCGTCTCGTCTGTACCCGAAACAGGATCAGGTGGGGCAGGCTCATCCGTCACCTCTACAACTGGCTCATCATCCGTGCCAGAAACGGAGTCAGGTGGAGCTGGTTCGTCTGTCACTTCGGCGACAGGCTCTTCAGTTGGAGCTTCTGTCGGCTCTGGAGTCTCCACAGGCGGGTCAGTCGGTTGCTCGGTCGGAGCTTTAGTTGCCTCCTCAGTAGGGACAACTTCAGAAGTCGGTTCTTCGGTTGTTTCTTGGGCGAGGACATTCCCGCGCAAGCCACCAAAAGATAACGACAGCACTATAATAGCAAACAGCACCAATAGGTTGATGCCAATAACGCGACGATTTAGGGAAGATAAAATACTCATGAAACACTCCTCAGATTGTGTATCTGACAGTCAAAAATCCAGAAGCGAATAAAGGGCGATTCTGGAGATAATTACCACAAATGAAAACAGCGATTGGTGAAATGAATGTCAAGGTTTCATCTCGCCTTACTATACAACGTTTTAAGGGACTTCACCGTTGAGAAGTTAGTCCTACTGCTTGGGATACCGTTAGCTGAGGTAAAAAGTTATGGGGGAATCACTGAGTTTTGTCAACAAATTGTTAAAATTTATTAAGATTGACGTTTCATTGGGCGATAAACCTCTTCATGAAGCGCGAATCGGTGAATCGTATGATGATAATTTTGTAACTTCATGTACTCCAAAAGGATGTTCGGACGCAAGTTCCCACGCTCCCCAACGGCTAAGTGCATCAACAAATCATTATCTTCATCAACCTTCAAATCAAAAATCAGCGGGCGCATATCATAGACCGTTTTCCGACGCTTCCCTTGTTGGGTCATGATAATTCGATCAGTCGCCAATATCTCATTAACTTTAGCTTGCAATTCATCAGCATCAACCACATCCACAAAATGAACCTGATATTCTGCACTTTCAATCAAGTTCTGCATAGCAGAGGCATGTGGGTCAACCTGTTCGATTTTTGAGATGGTCAATCCCTGTGGACTAACCGCTAACAACTGCTCGATCAGTTTGGTTTCGTCAAATTCAATCTCTTCACGCAATGCCACATCCAACAACTCACATTCACTCGTGATGCCCAATGGCAATGCCATCGCCAATTGAATACGAGGTCGGGTATTAAATCCCTGCGTATACAAAATCGGCAAATCTGCTCGACGCAAGACTCGCTCCCAAATTTTGGCGACATCCAGATTACTTGTATATTTCAATGCTCCTGATTTTCCGAACGTAATGCGTAAGCGTTGTTGGATAGGGGTTAGGTGTGTCATGTAGACTATCTACCATGTTAGGATAATGTCGAGTACAATATTCTAAAACACAATGTCGCCAGTGGGAAGCGATATGACCGCGCCATCCATCTCCAACGAAGAGCTACAAGCCAACCGACTGCAACCCGTCGAACAATCACACCGTCGGCAAAAACGCCGTGAACTTTTGCTACCCTTTGGCTTTAGTCTACTGATTATTCTTGCAATTTTGGGTATTGTCTTAATATTGCCGAGCGCAAGGCAAGTGGGTCTCGTCGCAGACTTTATGACCACCATCATCTTCCTCTGTCCGGCAATGCTCTGCCTCTTTGCCTTTGTGATAATCTCAGTTGCAATTGTTGGCGGGATGAATCGCGTAGATAAATTCATGAAATCACCTTTACGACGCATGGAAGACTTAACCTTCCGCATCTCACAACGCGCCGATGAACTCGAAGCTAAAGTCCAATCACAAGTCACCAAAATCGAACAGCGAATCGAACCGATTGAAGACAAGCTAAAAACCTTCCAAGATCCAAATACGATACAATCTTCTAAAAATGGAAAGGAGTTGACAGATGGCGATTGAAGAGAAAAAAGATGAAAATTGGAAACGACGGAATTATGCTATCGGCATCGGCTTAGGGACAGCACTCGGCTTCCTATCGAGCTATCTCTACTCTCGTTCAGCCGAAGAAGAACTGCCAGAAGGGGAAAAACCCGAACCCGTTCCAACTGGACAAATGCTCGGTGCAATTTTGGCAATCATTACCCTAGTCCGACAAATCGCAGAAATGGGCAAACAGCCGAAGAAAAAGGAGTAAACCATCATGTGTGGACGTTTTACCCTCGCCACCGACCCCGACCTCATTAAAGAGACTTTCAATCTCAATAGTGTGCCAGCTAACATCCAAGCCCGCTACAACATCGCACCCACGCAACCTGTTGCCGTCATCACCAACCAAAATCACAAAGCACTCGACTTCTTCACATGGGGATTGATTCCCTCATGGTCGAAAGATACGTCGATTGGTTCCAAGCTCATCAATGCCCGTTCGGAGACAGCCCACGAAAAACCGTCCTTCCGTGCCGCTTTCAAACGTCGTCGATGCTTGATTCCAGCGGATGGCTTTTATGAATGGACGAAACGCGATAACAAAAAAGTGCCGATGTACGTCCATCTCAAAGATAGAAAGCCCTTTGCTTTTGCAGGCTTATGGGAGATTTGGCAGAGCAAAGACGGCGATGAGATTCGCAGTTGTACCATCCTCACAACAGAACCCAACGACCTAATAAAACCTCTCCATCATCGCATGGCGGTCATCCTGCCCGAACAAGACTATGACCTGTGGCTTTCACCTGACGAACTCCCTGCTGATGCCCTCCAACCCCTACTACAAGCCTACCCATCAGAAGAAATGGCAGTTTATGAAGTCTCAACACAAGTCAACAGCCCAGCCAATGATTCACCTGCACTGATTGAACCCTTTGAATCACCCAGACAGCAATCACTACTCTAAATCATGTTATTGGAACTCGCAGTGGGAGATGCCTATGGAGCTGGCTTTGAATATGCCGATATTCTGATTCCCAAATTCAACAATCTATCACGCTATATTCAGCATCCACTTCATCGTGGCACTCGTCCCGGCATGTACACCGACGACACCCAAATGAGTCTCGCCCTTGCAGAGTTGATTCTCTCCGACGACGAATGGACTCCCCTCAACATTGCTAGCAAATTCGTCGAATGCTTCCATTGTGACCGCCGCGAAGGCTACGCCGGACGCTTCTATCAATTCTTAAAAGATACCAAAACGGGTGAGCAATTCCTCAAAAACATTAGACCCAAAAGCGACAAGAGTGGTGGAGCCATGCGCGCTACTGTTATTGGGGTATTCCCGACTATTGAGAAAGTCATCGACAAAGCGACTATCCAAGCGAAAGTCACCCATGACACGCCCGATGGTATCTCAGCATCCATCGCCTCTGCACTCATGGCGCACTACTTCATCTATGATTTAGGTGAAAAATCCCAACTCGGCAACTTCCTAGAGACACACATCGACAGCCGACATCATTGGTCGCAACCTTACAAAGGCAAAGTCAAATCTAAGGGTTGGATGAGTGTCCAAGCCTCTGTCACCGCTGTCATGCGAAATGACACCATGTCTGCACTACTCAAAGACTGCATTGCCTTCAAAGGCGATGTGGATACGGTGGCAACCATTGCACTAGGGTCAGCCTGCCACAGCCAAGAAATCACGCAAGACCTCCCACAACATCTCATCAACACCCTCGAAAACTACACCTACGGACGCGACTATCTCATTCACTTAGACGAACAACTGAATCAATGAATTGAAAGATACAAATCCCAATAAATTATGGTGATGCATAGCCATTTGCATCACTCATTGACGTCGTTTTATGCTACACTATAATTAGAACAGATGTGCAAATACTGAATCGGCACCTTAACAATCGCTAACAGATTTTCTGATGCTAAGAGCAAATTGCTGACCTGCGGAAATGCTAACAAACTTAAACGCTAGGTTAACCCAATTCCAACCTTATCCGTTGCCACGACGGGAACATGCCTACCAATCATCTAAAACATAGGTCATCCGCGCAACGGTAAACATGACGACAAATTACTTACAAACGGAATTCAAACTTAGCGAGTTAAGAGAAGCACAACCAAAGCCAG
>JANQRM010000697.1 GCA_028284565.1 Anaerolineae bacterium
GATGTGTTGGGTGGGTGGATTTATCGCGGGTTTTTGGTGCTGATGGGAATCTCGCTTTCGGGCTTGGTGCTTGCGCTATTCCGACGGGACGAATCGACATCCCCCGAAACAAGAACCGTGAATCGCAATATCTGGGTTGTGTTGGGATTGACTTTGCTTCTCGCCCTCCTTGCCTTTATCTACTACAACACGGAGTTTCTGCAATTTCAGGGACGCTATCTCTATCCGGGGTTGATTCCCTTTGCGCTACTGATTGTGCGGGGCTTGGACTCATGGCGTGAACTGTTTTTGGGACACTGGGAATTGAGTCGTTGGGGTACGGTTCTTGTGTTCTTGAGCTTGGCAGGATTGGATGTCTATCTCTTGCAGACGGTGCTTGTGCCGAATTTGATTTATTAGTTCTCTGCAATTTTACCATTCGTAGAGGCGGACAGCTGTCCGCCCTTACAAAAATGATCACAATATCGCTAACGAATTACCACCTGATATTGATAGACATAGTCCCCTTCGGCATAGACAGAGAGTCCATCGAAGATTGCGTCTGTGAATATCAGGGTTGATTCCAGATTGACCGAACCCGAACTCCAATTGGAGAGTAAGACGAAGGCATCGGCACAACTGAGGTTATTGCGGTCTTCGAGTGCAATCGAGACCAAATCGTCACCGACGCGCTCGCCATTCACACGAAACTCGACAGCAATGGATTCGAGATTCGTTTGCAAAGTGGAGCTATCGGCGGCACACCACGAAATCCCCCAGACATAGGCATTTTCTGCAATGACGGTGGCAGTGGTCGATTGGGTAATCGGAGTTGTGCTATCGACAAAGGGTGTACTAACCACACTATCTAGGCGTGGGAAGTCATCGAGTGTCGAATTTGTGCCTTTGCTTACGCGCACCGAACCGACATTCGTGGGTGCAACCGGAGTCGATGTTGCTTGAGGTGCGTCACCAATTTCACCATAGATGATGCTCAGGACATAATCGCCCGATGTATAGCCTTGCGCTTGTTGGAAGCGGGTTACAGCCACAGTATACAAGCCTGTTTGTGGCAGACGAATATTGCGTAATTGAGCGTTGAGTCCACCCCCACTATCATCATCAAATGCCAGCACGTTGTCATTGGCATCGAGCAGGATGAGCATGGGGTCGAGTCCACCCGAAGCGGATTCGGCAGTAATCGTGATCGTCTCGCCTGCGTTGACATCGAAATCCCAGAAGTGAACATAGTCCGAATCATTGAGTGTCGCGCGCACCGTATCTTGTGCATCGCCTCCGCCACTGGTGCCACTCCCCGGCGCGGGAGTCGGATTGGCAACCCCTCCACTGCCCGTGCCATAGAGACGACGTATGCCGTTGATGTCATCCGTGTCGGGAGCTAAGTTATAGGGGCTGTATTGCGGATACATCAGCGCGTTAGGGTCGTTACTGTGGAGCAAGCCCAGCGCGTGTCCGAATTCATGCGTTGCAACTGCGAGTAGCGAAATGTCGGTTTGTCGCTGGGGTTCATAGAGTATCCATGTCTCGCCCGTGTCAAAGACAACCTCGCCTGCACAGGGACTGGATGGCGGACAGGCTTGAGCGAGGACTTGTGAAGGTCCATCGATACGGTCAAAGAAGATATTGATCGTCGCGTTTCCATCCGTGACTTGCTCGAAGGTTAAGGGGGTTGCATCCGCCCATGCTTGGAAGGCGCGTCGTATCACCTCATCCAAATCCGCAGGAGCGATTCCCTGCATGTCAGTGTGAATCTGATAGGTAATATGATTAAAGGGCCATGGTGACGTTAGTTGGAAGGCTTCTGCGCCACTTTGCCCATAGATACTAGCAATATCAGCACCGTGAAAGGTAATAATCTCTTCCGTATTGTTGATGATAAGCCCGAATGTGCCTTCACCCGACGGTGAATTATTCAGCACTTCGACGGTGTAGGTTCCGTCTTCTGTCGTGACAACGCCTTGTATGAGCGCGTTAACTTTGCCGTTGCTGTTGTCATCTTCACCAATGAGAACCCCATCGGGATTGTAGACACGCACGACGGGGTCCATCTCGCCACGCTTAGCATTCGCCGCAATGATGAGGCGGTCTCCCTGCTCAGCTACGAAATCGTATTGTATGCTTTCTCCAGCCGCTAAAAGTCCTTCAACAGGTTCTTCATAGAGCAAGGATGCCATAACAGCAGGCAACCACATCAGCAACCACAGTGAACAAAGGATGATAAATGTTTTAAATCGCTTCATGGTCTTATCCTAATCCTGCACTACCGCCTGAATCGTTTTTCTTTCCACCACCGACATTGGGCGCATTTCGGCTAGAACCGCGTCGGAAACCCCGACTACTACTGCTGGAGGAGCTAGAAGAAGGGCTTGATGAGCGTGGAATGGAGCGTCGGTCTGTGGGTGTGCGACGACCACTGCCAAAGCCCGGGAAGTTGAAACCGCCTCCTCCTCTTGAGCCACCGCCACGTGAACCCCCACCCAATAAGGGACCTAACAAACCACCGAGTCCACCTAAGCCTTTACCGCCACCGCCGAACAACACCATCGCGCCGATGATGCAAATCAGTGCAATCAATTCAACGGGAATTCCGCCTGTCGGAGAGGGTGTTGGAGTCGTTGTCGGACCTGTGGGTGCAACAGGACGGTCTCCTGTGGTACTCCCTGTGGTTGATCCGGATGTGCCTGCCGCCGCGCCGATACCTGCCCCAAATGGCACTTGTATCTGAAAGGCTTGATTCGCCGGAATAACACCTGTCGATTGCAAGGTAATGCTATTGTTGGAGGCACTGATGACTTCCCCATTGGCACTGACAATCCGCGCGAGGAGTTCATCGGGAGCTTCACCATCAGGGAAGTTCAAGACGAGGGTACTACTCTGGATGGGCGCGCCATGTTCATCGGGGATGACTTTCCAATCAATTAAGCCATCTGTCGCCAAGTCGAGCGTGTAATTCAGTTGGACAACAAAGCTGTCGCCACCCTGCACCATCTCTGGCAGATAGAAGCGCACACCCTGTTCATCGCCATCGGTGAACAATTCATAGGTCCCCGGATTGCCACTGCTACTGCGCTGTAACTGTGTCGGCGTGCTTTCCATAACCACAAAGACGGCTTCAACCGTTACGGGGTCGGTCCATGTCCGTGTCCCACGTCCGATTTCCCCGCTAATCATGCGGAATTCCTGCGTCTCAGAGACTTGAATCGTGTCATTATCAACAACCGTGATATTGTCGTCCCAGCGCGTCCATTCAAATTCGACTTGTGCTTGTAGCGTAATGGTGAAGAGTAGTAAGGTGAATAAAAGAGTCAATTTACTATATCGAATCATCTGCCTCATGGTCTCTCCCTTCTGACATCGTTCTGAGCATCATTGTACCGTTTCACCCACATTCGTGCAGGGAAAATCGGCAAATCTTAAGGAAAAGATTACATAACGAATTGTGATAGGTATGTTAGATGAAGCAGATTCTTATGAGGCGATTAGCTTTGAGGTGGTAGCACTCCCAACTTCCAATAATTATTGAGCAAGTAGTGCATCGCTAAACCTGTAAGAAAAAATGGCATCACAAAAATCAAGAATAGACTTATCATCCCCAAAACCCAGACATAATCTACTTGGTTCGCACTGAGAATTTCTGCCCCCAGCCAGATACACAAACCTGCCAATATGTTGCCTACAATCCATGCCCCAGCAAAATGCACAACACGACGTAGAACTCTATATTGAATAATACTTAGGGTTCCAGCAAATAGTATGAAGGGTTCCCATGTCACCAGAGAACGGGGTTGGATGAAATGCATCCAAAGTGAGAAGATGATACCAAATACAACACCCGCAAAAAATGAATGTCGCCCCAACTCCGCGATGGAAATGTCTCAATATAGCTTTGTATCGTAATCGCTTGAACCGCACTCAGAAACAAATAACTCCAAATTGCAAAAATGGATGCAAAGGTGAAAAATACCACGATAAAGTTTGAAGTTGGGAACAAAGAACCTAGGAAATACGCTAAAGGAAGACCCGCAATAAAACCTATGGCTCCAACAAATATGAGACCAATCAAACAGGCACCTATATTCACAAAGAGCCATTCAGCTAAAAAATTTGCACATGATATATTGGGGAGATTCTTGCGTTTTGGTTTCACGATGCTTTTCCATCAGCTCGACGATTAGTTATTTTACACACGCTTTGGGCATTTTACGCAATAACCCCTATTCGTTCATTTTCCATTAGATAGAGTAGTGTTAGTCCTGTGATGGCAACGAAGCCGAAAAGTCCGAGTACCCCAAGAACCGACATCTCAAAGCCAAACAGAGTTTCATAAAAATAGATACTTAAGCAGGTATTGTCAAAGCCATAAGCTGTACATATCTCATGAGGCACATAAGTCAGTCCATAGAGCATGGCGGGCAAGATTGCGACTATACCACCAACCGCATGGACAATCAGCCATAGATGATTTCGATTGAAAAAATCGCGGAGCAATATAGATTGAATGAGTCCAACTCCCGACAGATAGATGACTACCAACCACCACCCACTTATGGACGGTATCTCTTGGACGATGACATATCCAATCAGACTGCTGACAATGCCCGCAATGGCTGTACGTTGCCCCCATTTAGGCAAAGATTGCGGTAACCAACGCTTTGAAACAAAATTCTCGGCATGTCCAAGCACAAGACTTGTTGTGAGGCTAGCCAACAAGAGAAATAGTACGGGGTTAATCGAGCTTTTCCCACTCACATAATCTGTGCCTAACGCGGTCACACCGAGAAGCGTGAATACGGCAACAGATAACACTGCAATACCTGCCGCAATCCAACCCAGCAAAAACCGTTTCCGATGAATGTGCTGGCTGTTCTTCCGTTTGGTTTTCACGCAATTGCCCCTGCGATGCTTTCAACACTTATCACTCTAACATATATATATCTAATTCAGATGTATAAGATGCCAAGAATAATACCTCAATTATCGATGTAAAATCAAGTTTTATAGAAGTGAAACATATGAATCCCACTGTGTTGTAGCGGAACTCTGTGGTTCAATATCCCGTAAAGGTCATAAAATTCCTTGACATTTCAGGATATAATCAGGGAACCAGTCGAATCCGCCACGGAGACCCATGAACAAACGCGCCTACCAACTCCAACACGAAATCGAACGCCTCATCGACACCGGACGCTTCGAGCAAGCCAGCGACCTCTGCCATAAAGCCATCACCCGCGCCCGACGCAATGTCATGCCACAAGTCGAAGTCACCGCCATGATTGGACTGGCTTCTGCCAATGGACACTTGGGGAAATTCGCCTTCGCGCGCGATTACATTAATGAAGCGATGGAAGCCTCGCGCATGATGGCGAATTCGGAGTTGCATTGCGATGCTCTGCGCCAAAGTGCCATCTTACGCACGATGAGTAGCTTCCAGCCGATTGAAGCGCGCGACGAATTCCGTGATAGCCTGAAACTCGCGCAAAGTCTGGCACATGAAGGACGCATTATCCGTGTGTGGCTGGGCATGATGGAAGTCAGTCGTCAGGATGATCAGAGCTTAAAGAATGCCATCCAACTGCGTGATGCCGCCCAAGGGATGCGTTCTCTTAAGCTGGAAAGTGAAGCTCTTGTGCAATTGGGCGCGGTCTATGCGGAACAGAAGCAATTCGAGAATGCGCTGAATGCCTATGAGCAAGCCCTCGACATCAAGCGTGAACTCGGTCATGTTGTCGGCGAGACTATCGTGCTGGGCAAAATGGGACAGGTCTATGCCCAGAATCTCGATACCTTCCGCAAAGGGGTTGATTATCTGCATCAATCGCTCGACATCGCGCGCCACATCAAATTCCGTTTTCAGGAGTTCATTACGCTCTACCATATCGGGGTCGCGCACATGGCACAGGAGAACTTTGCCGCCTCCCTCACCGCTTATGAGCATATGCAGGCACTCGCGGATGTCACCCGTCATACGCCCTATGAGATGTTCGCCAATTATGCCATCGCGGGCTGGAATTACGCTCGTCAAAGCTATGGAGAAGCCATCAGCTATTATCAACATGCGCTCAAACTGAGCCAGCTCATCGCCAACCCCTATTATGAAGGCAATCTCTATTACATGCTCGGCGAGAACTACCGCAGTCTGCATGATCATGGCATTGCCCGTAAAAACTACGAACTCGCCCGTGATGTCTACCGCGCCATTGAAGATTTCGACGGAATCGGACTCACCAATCAAGCGATTCGCCGTAGTTACTTCCTCCAACTCTGGACAGCCATACTCCGTCTCTTCCGTTTACGCTAATGGAGTTGAGCAATGCCAAAAGAAAAAGCCAAACGCGATTTCAAGCCTAAGAATCGTCCCAGAAAGCCTTTACATTTACTTCTATTGACGATGATTATGGGTAGTTTCATTGTCATCATCATAGCCTTCGGACTAAGTATCTGGCTCAAAACCGATCCCTTCACCCCCGCCTGTGCGATGAGTGAACATCTGCAATATGCGTACACCTTTCATCAGCAACTGGTGATTCATACTCTCGACAACGAGCAACCTATTGTCATGGACCTTAACGATCCTCAATACCTGCAATGGTTAGCGGATGGTACGCAACTGGGCTTGGTAGATTTTCAGCAGAGTTACCCAAGTGGGAACGGTAACTTCATGATTGTGGATACGCAGGGAAATGTTCTGCATCAATTTGAGTGGGACTTTCGAGGATTTTTCAAATGGGAAGCATCGCTAGATTTCCGCTATTTCGCGTTCAATTACCGCGATGAGCAAGACCGCTGGCATCTGATGTTGTGGGATTTAGAATCGGATACCAAGACAGAACTCTTGCCGGAAAGCGCAGAATCACAACCAGAGTTTGCATGGTCGCCGGATGGAACCAGACTGCTCTACAATTACCCCATCATACATGATGTTCCAAACTCACAAGTCCTCTTACTAGATGCAAGCACAGGGAGCGTTCAACCCGTTTTTGAGGATACCCACCTTTTCCAGCTTCCCTATTGGGTGGATGATAACACCCTACTCTATCAGGATGACCGAGTCATCTATCTACATGATTTAGAGTCCACCGAATCAGACTTACTCGTTCCCAATGGATTGTATACTCCCCGACATTTCTCACCCAACAATCGCTACTTCTTGTATCGTTCCAATGACTTAATGAGCATCATCGACCTCCAAAGCAGAGGGCGTTATACGCATCGTATTGGCACAACAGGGCAATATAGCGCGGGCTTAACATGGTTGCCTCAATCCAGTAGCTTAAGTGCCATGCACGACACGCGCAATCTTGACAGTATCTATCGGCTGGACATCGAAAGTGGTGAGGTTGAATATCTGGCGGAATCCCAATACTTGATGGAATTTCAATGGTCGCCCGATGAACGTTACCTTTTCTACACCGTTGGCATCGACCATGACCCCAACCCCACTCAAGGTTCCATTCAACCCGGATTGTTCTACATTCTGGATACTGACACGAGTGAACGCATCGAATTTAATCCGATTGAAGGCAAGCTAAACGCATTCCGCCAATTACCAAACAATGAGATGGGTTTTGTCTATGACACCGAACCTAATCCTGCCTTGCAACAACCTGTGCGCTTCTACGTCCGCAACCTTGCCACCGATGCCGTCTGTCAACTCAGCACCATACCCGCTCATTATTCATCGTTCCAATGGCGACCTGTTGGAGATGAATAAGAAAAAGGACTGTCATCTGAAATCTGTCGTCTGATGTTTAGTCATCCACCAAGGACTGCGCCACTTCGGCAACATCGCCCGGTGTGATGCCGTACTCCTCGTAGATTTTCTTCCACGGCGCGCTGGCTCCAAACCTGTCCACACCGATGGCAATGCCTTCTGTGCCAATGTACTTCTGCCAGCCGAGCGTCACGCCTGCTTCGACACTCACCCGTGCCGTCACGTCACGGGGCAACACCTGTTCTTTGTAATTATCCGATTGCGCATCGAACAACTCCCAGCAGGGCATAGAGACCACGCGTGTGGCGATCCCCGCTTCTTCTAGCATGTCCGCCGCTTCCAGTGCAATCCAAACTTCGCTACCCGTTGCCAGTAGGATGACATCAATCGTCCCGCTATCACTTTCGGATAGCACATACGCCCCGCGCGACACACCCTCTCGGATGCCTTCGTCATTCCCCTGCATAACAGGGAGATTTTGCCGTGAGCCAATCACCACGGTTGGATGGTCGAGTTGCATGGCGGTCACCCACGCGCCAACGGCTTCGTTGGCATCTGCAGGACGGATGACATGCAGATTCGGTATCATCCGCAGGGACATGATGTGTTCGACAGGTTGATGTGTGGGTCCATCTTCGCCCAAGCCAATGCTATCGTGCGTGAACACATACACCGTCGGGATGTCCATCAACGCACCC
>JANQRM010000699.1 GCA_028284565.1 Anaerolineae bacterium
GTATATTGTTCGAGTTCTAAGCGGGTGTTGTTATGTTGGCGCACAAAGTCTGCATTGCGTATCGCCGCCGACATCTGTAACGCCAGTAAATAGCCCATTCGCATATCTTCATGACCATAACAGTCATCGTCGCGTTGGGCGAAATTCAACGTGCCAATCACCTGTTCGTCGCCTGTAAGTGGGATGATAATCTGCGACCCATAGCCTTCCAGAAAACTATCTGGTGGGGTTTCTTGAATGAGTAAGGAATGTCCCTTTTGCAGTACCTCACCCAGATTGCTCTGAAGAATCGCTTGTGGGTGGTTAAGATGAGCGGGTTCACCAAATAAGGTTTGGATCGTTAGGTTAGACGCGCCCTCGTAATAACACACACTGAGATGATCAAACTGCAAAATCCATTCTGCTTGTCTGGAGACAATGCGTAGTATCTCCTGAAAATCAAAGGTGCGGTTTATCGCCATGCCGATTTCATTGATCGCTAAGATACGACTCGACAAAGATTCCGATTCCGCAACCAGATGTTGAACCGTTGCTAAGAGTTCGTCGCGGCTCAGTTCAGCTAGCTTATCATGATTAGAAAGTGATAGCTTGGTCATAAAAGAGATTCAACTTACCCGTTCATCCTAGTGCAAACCTGACACATGGCGTTCTGCTTCATGAAGCATGATCTGAATCTATTGTAGAGGCAAGATGAATGATGCAACCTTAAGGATGCAGACAGCAACTTATTTGGGGTAAATGGGTTGTTATTGATACGGATTTGGCTGATGTGGACGACGTTCTGGGCGAACTGGCACGGGAACCGGCACGCGGATAGGACGACGCTTCTTACCGGGGTCGAATAAGGATTCGATTTCATCAAGCAATTTACGCCCGATATCTTTGATGTTGTCCCAACGTGAGCGTTTACGTTCTGTCACGGAATTGACCTTTCAATCACTGGTTGGTTGCCAGTTTGTGAACCCCATCAGAGTAAGGAGTGGACCTAATGGGACTTGAACCCATGACCTCTACAATGCCATTGTAGCGCTCTCCCAACTGAGCTATAGGCCCCTGTTGTATAGGTATGATAGTCCCCACCCCCTTTTCTGTCAATAAGAAAACGCTTAACGTTCAGCGTAATCGGCAAGGGCGGTCTTCATCTCGTCCACGACATCATTCGGCGGTTGTAAGGCACTCGGTCCACGTTCCAAAAAGTCGGCGATGGTTTGGATGGCTTCGCTATCGGTACAAGCACAGCCAGGTTCGTCGTACCATTGCACGACATTCTTGTCCAAATCAACAATCACACCAGCGACCGAATTGCGATACTCATCACGCCACATCCATGTTTTCTCTGCCATAGGTCTACCTTCCATATTCGATTGATTTATTATATCTATTAAGGTGCTGCTGTCACGTTGCTACCCAATTGTGAGAGGATTGTTCTCCATCATCACGACCCTGCGCGGACGACTCGTCTGGATGCTCCTCAACATCACCATCGTCCTCGCCATCATCACCTCGATTATTCTGTTGATAGAATTCTGGCTTGTCGTCTTAATTCTCGCTCTCAGTGCCTTCGTCACCATCACCTTCCGCAAAAACTTACGTGAACTGCGACGATTGTAGTTAACACGGACTCGACTAATCGACAAAATAAATGATTCTCATTCTTCTATAATGATGAAAACAAGTTGGAGCATGAACTATGGCATGCGCGACCCCATCTCACGGAAGTGGACGATTGATGAATGGCTCGCCTACGAAGAAGAGACCCAATCCCGCTACGAATATCTGGATGGCGAAATTTATGCTATGTCCGGCAGGACGATTACTCATGCTCGGCTGATTGCTCGGATATTTCTTGCATTAGGACAAAAACTAGCTGGGGCTGGCTCATCCTGCGAAGTCCTGCCAGCAGATGTCCGTATCGAAGTCAGCAAATCAAAATATCTCTATGCCGATATGAGCGTGGTCTGTGGCAAACCGATTGCCAGTGAAACCCAAACCGACGCGCTGATGAACCCGACGCTGATTGTGGAAGTCACCTCACCTTCATCCATCAAGAATGACACCCTCACCAAACCCTTGCTCTACAAAAACATTCCTTCCCTACAAGCCTATCTAGTCGTTCACCAACATCAGATGCTAGCACAACTTCAAATCCGTCATGAAGAGGGCTGGCTAACTTACGATTTTACCGAGTTAGAGGCAACCATCCCATTAGACTCACTCAACTGTAAACTCACCATGCAAGAAATCTACAACGATTTTAACATCGACGCGGAAACAGAAACTTAAAAGATAGCAACGAACTAGTTAATCTACGTACATCTAAAAGAAACCATCACTTTCGGCGAGAACCTATGCGAGTTGCGAAGACTATAGGGCAATCACCCCACTCGTCAGGAATACAATAATTGGCAACACAATAAACGAATAGATTGCAGATAATCTCAATCCAGTAGCCCAGCGGTTTTCTATAACACCAGCCATCATGAAGCTAGCGAGGAATCGCCCAACAACAATAGATAGCAAGAAGGGATGACTCCCAAATAGAGCTACTGATGTAACCGCGGAGAAAACAAGCCCATAAACG
>JANQRM010000706.1 GCA_028284565.1 Anaerolineae bacterium
CATGCACACCGACGCTGTACTTGAGTTTATGTCCATAGAGGGCTTCCACCTCGTCGGCGGCTTTAATCAAAGCAAGAGCAGCATCTACAGCACGATGCACGTGGTCGGGTTGGTCATCGGGCGCATTGAAGATTGCCATTAAGCCATCCCCAAAGAACTTATCAAGTGTGCCTTCCCATCCCAAGACGACACCAGCGGCGAGGCTCAGGTAATGGTTAAGGACTTCTACGACTTGTTCCGGTTTGGCGTTTTCACTCCATGCCGTATAGCCTCGAATATCCGCGAAGAGAACCGAAATCTCTTTACGGTTGCCACCCAATTGTATATCTGGTTGTTGCAAGGCTTCATTCACCACGGACGGCGAAACAAATCGCTCAAAGGTGTCTTGGACTTGTTGCTTAGAATTGCGGAGGGCATCGTAGTTCTGTGAGTTTTCGATGGCAATCGCCGCATAATCACTCAGCGCACTCAAGAGATTGCTATCATCTGGTGTGAAAGGTTCGGCATGGTCTTTGAGATGACTGACACCGAGTACGCCAAGCGGTTGTCTGTTGATTATCATCGGAGCATAGGCAACCGAATAGGGTGCGTCTGGGTCGGGGTTGTTCTGCAGTTGATCGGGACCCAAGGCAATGGGCTGTCCTTTTTTCAAGACATGATTAGCGATGGGGTCTTGTATCTCGAAATTGGTGGGGGTTGCGCCTGCCATGTTGTAACGTTTTTGTGCGCGACATATCAATGACTGATTTTCGATCAGATAAACGAAACCCTCTTCTGCACGGGTGATTTGCACAGCTGCTTCAATAATCACGGGCAGTAATTCATCTAGGTCAGTGGTGGAGGTGACACTCTTACCGACATTGTACAAGATATTCAATTCTCCAAGCCGACGTTGTAGCTCGCGGTTCGCTTGTAGGACACGTTCTGTTAGGGCTTCTTTCTCGCGGCGGAGGCGGGTTTCAGATAAACTCCGTTCAATTGCTTCTAGCATTTCATCAGGTGAGTAGGGCTTCTTGACATAATCCTTCACACCTAAGCGATAGACCTCGATGGCAATATCCTCTGAGCCATGAAAGGTCATTAGAATCACCGGAATGTCCACATGATGAGCATCTAGTTGCTTAAGGACATCAATCCCATCCAAGCGGGGCATTTGCAAATCGAGCAACATCAAATCTGGACGATGCTCCATCGCCATTTGCAAGCCCTCTTGCCCATCTTTGGCGGTCAGATAACGAAAGCCATTGGGTTCGAGGACATAGTGTGAAACAAAGTCTCTATTTTCTTTGCCGTCATCAACGACGAGAATAGTTTCTCCCGACACGTAGAAAAATCCTTCTATGTCATGGTTGTCGCTCAAGTATAGCCCACATTATATGATAAAGGGTAATTCTCTGCAGGTGAAGTTAATATGTAATAAAAAAGCAATTGCGGCGATAGTCGCTTCTTCCTATAATGCAACTCGTGATAATAGGCTTAAATCACCATTTATGTAGTATTTCATACTAAAGGAACCTGAATTTGTCTGAATTAGTCGAAGGTCAAGCACTCGAAAAACTTCCACGCCCAAAGTTGAAACTACCGGGTATCGGTTGGGAGGTTGTTAGCACACTCATTTTTGTCATTGCTGTGACGGTTCTTTTTGACCTTGCGATACCACGCTCGTTGGTGGACGGGCATAGTATGGAGCCCACCTTTTTTGGGGATGACCGCCTGGTTGTCAGTCGCGTCAATTATCTTTTCGGCAGACCAGAGCGAGGCGATATTGTTGTTTTCAATTCTTTAGATGAACGAGAAGCGGCGCAAGGGATCATGCTCATCAAACGAGTTGTCGGCTTGCCGAGCGAAACCGTCACTATCCGAGATGCAACCATGTTTGTCAACGGCGTAGAATTCGACGAACCCTATATCAAAGAAGCTTGTCTCCCTAGTGATTGCAGAGATAATGAATGGGTCTTGGGAGAAAATGAATACTTCGTAATGGGGGACAATCGAAATGCCAGCAAAGACTCTCGTCGATTTGGTCCTGTGAATATCGACCATATCGTGGGTGAGGTCATCTTTCGTTATTGGCCCCTCCAAACTTTTGGCTTTCCTAGTGGTTAGGATTCACCAACAAATCAACCACTTGAGTTTTCCATTCTGCTAAATTCGACTACACTAGACATAGTGAATATTGTTGTTTTGAGGATTTGCGCGTGTCCATAACCACGCTTATCGTCATGGTCATTCATCTCTTCTCATTGGCGAGCCTTGGCGGTTTGGTATTTGCGATGTGGCTGGCTCCTAAAGCAGAATCATCCGAACGCTGGTTGGCTGGTTTTTGTGGCGTGCTGTGGTTGTGGGCAGGGATGTCGTTGATTCAGGTGACGCAGGTAACTGCTATCTCGCCGATTATCTTTCGCCTTTACAGTAGTGCATGGATATTGTCGTTCGCTATCTACTTTGTCTTTGTTGTGGATTGGACACATGCGCAAGGGCGTGTTGTACAAGTTGCCAGTGCCACGTTGATTCTGTTGGGAATTGCGATTGGCTTACTCATCTGGCTAGGCGATACTCGCAATCTGGCGAGTGCTACGGCTGGAACTTCTTTGACGACGACAGAATTTACCATTGTTGGTGTAGCGGTCATCTATCTGATTGTCACAATTTGGATTTTATTAGATACGGGGACTGAGCAAGCAACTTGGTTACGCTTACCTACCATTGCTCTTATCATAGGCTATTTCCTCAGCTTGTTTGATGCGCCTCGCCAAAGCGGTGTCGACATACTGTTGCAGACTATTGTGGCGATTGCTATTGGTCGCAAGTTAATCCAACAGCGTTTGCTCCAACCCTTAATTGAATTACACGCTGAATTGCGTGTAGCAAACCGTGACTTGCAAAATGCCGTCAATGAGTTGTCCTATGAAAAGGCACAGATTACGAGCCTGACCCAACAGCTCGAACAATCAAATCGCTTTAAAGATCAATTTCTGGCAACGATGAGCCACGAATTGCGAACTCCATTGAATTCTATTTTGGGCTATAGTGAATTGTTGCTCAAAAATGTGTACGGAGAACTTCAAGATCAACAGCATGATCGCCTTGAACGTGTTTATCAGAATGGCATGCATTTATCGGGACTGATAAACGCGATATTGGATTTAAATAAGATTGATTCGGGCAAAATGCGTTTGGATGTCAACCGATTCCAATTAGTGGATATTATTCGCTCACTGGAAGAAGATGTTCGTGCTTTATGCAAGGAAAAAGAACTGGACTATTCGATTGATTTTACGGACTCCATGCCGGTTGTCATGGGAGATAAGAAGCGACTTACACAGGTCTTTGATATTCTGATCAAAAACGCCATTAAATTTACGCATGACGGTTATGTCCGTGTCCACGCAACGAACCTTCAAGTGGTTGATGGGATATGTAAGACCTTTCAATTGCCCACATCCGGCTGGCTCAAAGATGGCGATTGGGTTTTGGCTTGGGTGAAAGATAGTGGCATTGGGATAGCACCCGAAAATCAATCTGAAATATTTGACCAGTTTTCTCAGGTGGACGGGAGCCGAACACGAGAACATGAAGGAATTGGTCTTGGCTTGACAATTGCGAAACGCTTGATTGAAATGCACGATGGTGTAATCTGGGTGCAAAGTCGTTTGGATGAGGGCAGTACCTTTTATGTTGCGCTTCCTGTTGCCCTAGAAGCAGAAATTGTTCAATCAGCCTAAGTTCATTCATCAAACAGAAAGTGGAATCATGTCGAATAAGCGTATCCTTGTTGTGGAAGACAACCGAGATAACATGACCTTGATTGTTGATGTTTTGGATTCAATGGATTATACGGTGTTACAAGCTACTGATGGGGAACAGGGGGTCGAGTTAGCTAGGTCAGATATCCCTGATCTAATTTTAATGGATTTGTCATTGCCAGTGATGGATGGTTGGACAGCAACTCGACATATTAAGTCGGATGATGCCTTAAAACACATTCCCGTCATTGCCTTAACAGCACATGCGATGGTCGGTGACCGGGAACGTGCGCTTGAAGCGGGCTGTAACGATTACATATCGAAACCGATAAACTTACAGATTTTGGCGCAAAAATTGACGGAATACTTAGGATAAGATTGTGCAAAAAATTCTTGTTGCGGACGATAATATTGATAACCTCGAGTTAATACGCGATATTTTATTTACCGTCGGCTATCAAGTGGATACCGCGATGGATGGTCCCTCTGCACTGGAAAAAGCGCAAGCATCTCCACCTGATCTGTTTATTTTGGATGTCAATATGCCGGGGATGTCTGGCTTTGAAGTCGTTGAATCGCTAAAGCTAGATGATAACTTATCTGAAATTCCGGTGATTATGCTAACTGCATTGAGCGAGGTCGAAAACCGTGTTTATGCGATGACCATTGGTGCAGATGATTATCTGACGAAACCTTATAGTCCCAAAGAATTGATGGCACGGGTAGAACGACGATTGGCGACTAAAGGGGTCGCAGATGACCTGAAAGCTAAGCAAAAAGTCATCCGGGATACTTTTGAACGCTTCGTTGCTGCTCCGATTGTCCAGCAAATGCTTCAAGAACCAGCCTCTGTTAAGTTAGGCGGTAAATCGCAAGAGTTGACCGTACTCTATGCCGACCTTGAAGGGTTCACGAGCTTATCTGAACGGACAGACCCTGAAAAACTCATCAATGTCTTGAATGACTATCATTCGCTGGTTGTGAAGATTATTCAGCGGTATCAAGGGACGATTGATAAATTCATCGGCGATTGTGTGATGGCACTCTATAATACGCCTATGGAACAGCCAGAGCATACCGCTAATGCCGTGAAATCAGCCCTTCATATTCAAGATGAATTGCACTGGTTTCATCAAAACCTAGAACCGCAGTATCGTCTGAAGATTAATTTTGGCATTCACACAGGTGTAGCAGTTGTGGGCAATGTGGGGACCAACGAATTGATGGATTTTACTGCTTTGGGAGATACGGTGAACGTTGCAGCACGGCTACAAGACGTGGCTACAAAGGGTCAAATCCTGATTACAAAAGAGGTCTATCATCAAGTCGAGGACTTTGTCTTGGGACGAAAACACGGACCTCTTATGCTAAAAAATCGGACGCAACCCATCGAAGTTTATGAGATTTCTAACACCTTAATTGATTGATTGCCTATCCTCTTATTATCGGGACATGGGTTCTTTGGGCTTAATAAGGTCAGAAACTGTCGTTTCTGTGTTGTTCCGAGTTTTTTGACCGCTAGAAATCCTCTCGTTCTTCGTTTGGATTGGGGTCACGAGCTAGGCACTTTGGGAATAATGTGCAAATAATAGGGGTTCTGCCTCGGCTAAGACGGTCTTTCGCATCGTAAGCGAGATGCGTCGCCCACGTTGGATAGTGCGTCCATCATAGATATCGGTTTTTCGCCCTGCAATGCCATGCTTCCATCGATAGCGCGCCTCACCACGAAGCACCACAAGACTTCTGGGTTTAAGATAGATCGAATGACGTTGGCGGGTATCCACATGTGTAAAATCCAGATAACAACCAGAATTCAAAGTGAGCGAAACAATGGTATCTCCAAAGCACGGCCCGCAATCAAGATGAGGGGTGATGCCTTGTCCGGGGAGGTATTCATTGACGATGATTTGGTCGGGTGCAATGAAGACGTATCCATCTGCAACCAACTGTTCCGCCAAGTGTTGGCCCCAAATAGGCAGTTTACCCAAGTACATGCTAGTATCGATTTGCCGTTTTCGATAATCATAACTATAGCCATAATGCTGTACCCGCCGCTTAAAATTAGCTATCCATGGAGATTGATCAATTGAAGCAATTAACTGTGTTTGTAATTCTTTGGAGATATACTCAGGAATGTATTGCAATCCTTGTATCATACTTCACCTCAGATGTGGAACTTTTGTTCTAATTTTATCATAATAATAGCCTCCATGTCAAACACAAATTTCCCTTGACTTTGGATATAGAGATGCGTATAGTAAGAGGGTTGTTTGGCCCCTTCGTCTAGCGGCCTAGGATGCCACCCTTTCAAGGTGGAGACACGGGTTCGAGTCCCGTAGGGGCTACATCATTACCCTCCCCTTTAAATTTTGAAGGGGAGTTTTCATTTGTGCTAAAATCATCCTCATGGAGCTTTGCTCGAACACTGATAAATCTGTCCGCCCATTGCTTGAGACGAAAGTCTACAATTCTGTGTGTGTCTAAATCAAATACAATATAATCAATTATGTTCTTTGCCATGCCTTGCTTGTCTTGTGTATCTCCACCTTTCCACAAGGTACTTATTTTATCGATTACTCTAACACAAGTAGCCAATTCGACCACAATCTCTTTTTCTTCAAGTGCTCGTGCTTCCCATAAATCGATATCACGTTCGGCTTGTTCTTTTCGTAGAATGTACTCTTCTCGGTTCAGGTCGCCATCTAGATAGAGCATTTTTGCGGCTTGCAAACGTTTCTTTGCCTGTGAAATTTTGGTACGACGTTCTGCTTCAAGGTTACGGGAGTCACCTTCATAGTTGATAAAGTTGTTTGCGGACAACGCAAGCTGATTGAGTCTGTCAACTTGATCCTTTCGGATGACCAGCAAATCTAATAAGCGACTTACTTCATTTTCTAGGACTTCTGCTAGGACTGACCTATTTGTGCAACCACAAGTAACCCCAGTTTTATGTCGATAGCGTCGATGACCTTTTCCATTTTTCTTTCCAGTCAATTTTGTTTGTAGCTTAATATTGCTTTGCTCATATGCGATTTGCTCACAATGAGCACATCGAACCATACCTGCTAATGGGTAAGGAAAAGCCTTTTTAGTGATCCCATGATCTTTGTTGCTACGAATTGTTCGTTTAATCCGTGTCTCGCCCACCGCATAAAGTAAACTGATAGGGAAAACAGCCTTATCTGGATCAAGGTCCACTTTATCTGGGTGATAGTCCATTAAATCGCGTTCCCTTGCGCGTGACCCAAAGACGACACCACCATATTCAGCCCAATTGGATACCACTCGTCGAACATCCTCGGCATGTATCGGTCTTGGTTTACCATAGCGATCACGAAAAGCCCAACCTTCTGCATGTAGCTTGTACGCAATTTTTTCAAACCCGAACTTGTTGCTAGAATAGATTTCTAGAATCAGATGAGCACAATCATAATAAGATCGCCATATGGCTTCATCACTTGGTAGTTGATTTTTTGGATTGTCAGAAAATAATCCATCAGATAATAACCATGCTCCTTGCTCACTCGGAATTAGTTTTCCAGTCTTATCGCGTTGAGTCCCAAAGGGCGGAATACCAATCGTAATACCGCGTTTTTTGCGGTAACTCACACTATCTTTTGCGCGTTGTGAAATGTCTTCCGCATACCATTCATCGAAGATAGCACTTAATTGGGCAACGGCTCTTCCTTGAGGACTAGAAAAATCAATTTGCTTATTCGGTGCCGCTAGAATGAGACGTATTCCGTAACTGTCAACAAGATCTAGTAAGTTACCAATGCGCCAACCCTTGCGATGGAGTCGTGAGAGGTCATTGGCAACAAGAGCAACCACATCTTTATCACTCAACCGTTTTTCGAGAGCAAGCCAACTGGGACGATTCTTGACAGATCGACCCGATTTATGTCCTTCAGCATCCTCATACCATTCGGGTATCCAGTTGTGTTGGTTACAAATGACTTGAATATTTGCCCTCTGGCGTTCAGGACTATTGGTATCACTCTCGTCAATCGTTTGTGATTGACGAACATAGCACAGTGCGATATTGTGAATAACAGGCTTCTTCTTGCGAGGCATGACAGACTCCTAAGATTTGTTTGATGGTAGCAGATAAACCACCAACATGATAAAGTCTGTCGGAGGTCTCTGTACTAGCTTGGATAGTGCATTGACTAGGGTAGTTGGGTGTTCCTAGCACTCAGCTACCTGCTCAGAGATTAGCGAGAAACATCTCCGATGTCAACTCACTCATTGGCTTCAGACTTTGCAAGAACAAGAGCAATAGCCAATAGAAAATCTGAGAAGCCTGAAATCTTGTCTTGTTTTGATTTAATGTTCTCATCATCAAGTTCATCAAATACATGACGGGAGAAGTTTCGAGTGGTTGTTTCAGATGGTAGCTTGTACTTGAGCTTTAGTTTATCCGACGTTTTGGACAGAGCTGCTTCCTTAATAGATTTACTGCGAGTTCTATTTAACCAGAATCCAGCCATAGTACGTAAAGCAAATAGGACAAACTTCTGTCGAAAAGTGACATACTACAATGTAATATTTCCGTATTACGCACTCAAAATAGCTACTGGTGCGTTATCTTGGCATGGTCTACCACGCCAAGATGCTGCCCACACCCCGGTGTGATGTCAGCAGTGCGTCACGTAAGGGTGGTGCCTCAGCCTCTCTGGTGCATGAGGAGCAAGCGTTTTAGCTTGCTAGACCTTCAGCCTTGTCTCCAATCAATTGTGATGTGTCTGTGATAACCTCTGTCTGATACGGGGTTTCTATCTGGAAGGCTGAAGGGGTCTAGGGCTGTCTGGTGGACAGCCAACATCGTTGCCAGACGATGTTACGGGTTGTTGAGCGCAACCAAAAGGCTGTATACCAAACCATCCCCACTTGAGACTTAGAAATGTCGATAGATAAATTCTTCAACAAGTTAGAGTGATTTGTAAACAAACTATTGGGATGATGCAATATCAATATGAACCTTAAGCGTTTGTCCTTTGCCGAATAAATCAAACACTTCACCAAATTGCTTAATTCCAACTGTGTGGCTAACCAG
>JANQRM010000042.1 GCA_028284565.1 Anaerolineae bacterium
TCAGACTCCGCATGGCTTCTTCTTGCCTTTTGTCGATGCAGGTGCTGGCGACGAAACCTATCCTTCTGGACGCTATCTCGACCCCGAACCGATTGACGAACACACTGTCCATGTCGATTTGAATCAAGCCTACAATCCATACTGTGCCTACAACCCAGCTTATAGTTGCCCTCTGACACCTGCTGAAAATCGTTTGAAGGTGTCTATCCAAGCCGGCGAAAAAATCCCTGAAGGTGATTGGGTGTCGAAGTACTAGCCGGGGGGATTGGTCAAAAAAAGAGGTGGTTTATACTGAGATAAACCCCTTTCATTCAACTGTCTGCTATAATGAGAATAATCTTGGTATGTGAGGTTGAACAATGGAACTTCGGGATGAATTCATCAGTGCCGATGCCTTCTGGAAATTGATACAACAACCAGAATATGCGGAAAAAACGGTTGAACTCGTCGATGGGGAGATTATGGAGATGCCAAAACCGGGTATTAAACATGGTTTTGTTACGATGACATTTGCTTACTTTATCAAGCATTTTTCCGACCAACATGAGCTTGGCTATGTGTTTGCGGCTGAGACAGGTTTTATCCTCAAGCGTAATCCAGATGGGCGCGATACGGTTCGTGGGATTGATATTGCTTTTGTTTCGTTTGAGCGTCTTCCTGATGGATTACCTGACGGTCATTGTCCCGTTGCGCCTGACTTAGCCGTGGAAGTTATCTCACCCGGCAATAATGCAGATGATATTCACACCAAAGTCCTTGAACTATTGGCGGCAGGCGCACAAATTGTTTGCGTCGTCTATCCTCTCACGCAAACGATGGTTGTTCATACGGTTGAGGGAAGCAAAACCCTCACGTTAGACGATACCTTCTACGGTGGTGATGTCCTGCCCGGCTTCGAGCTTAAAGTGGCTGAGATTTTCTCCTAGTTACATTTTCCTCTAGTGTAGACTTCGCGTCATGAGCTTGTGTCGCTATAATGGCAGGGCAATTGACAAGGAGTCGCTTCTTGATAAAACGACAATTCATAACGATTACTTGGGTTATTCTCCTATTGATGATCGGGAGTTTTAGCCTTGCACAGGACGACAATTCAGCGGAAGAAACTGAGCAAACCCTCACGATTTGGATTCCTGCGCCGTTGAATCCAGCCGATAACCCAAGTGCAGGCGACTTGTTGAATGATGCTATTGAAACCTTCATTGGCGATTCGAATCTCACTGTTGAATTGCGAATCAAATCCGTCGGGGGGATTATTTCCACCCTCCGTACAGGAAGCATTGTTGCCCCCGGAGCCTTGCCTGATCTAACTTTGATGCGTCGACAAGATTTGCTCACAGCTCAAGCAGAAGGGTTAATTCAACCGCTCGAAAATCAGTTTACGTCCTCGCTCATTGACGACCTTGATTACACCCTTCAACTGGGACAGGTGGATGGCACGCTCTATGGCATACCCTATCTGCTGGATATTCCCGTGCTGGTTTATCGTCCACAAGCGGGGGCAACCTATGAGTCGTGGCGTTTTCGGGATGTCTTAGTACGCCGAGAAGCACTCGTCTTCCCGGCATTGGAGACCACCTCACTCAATGACTATGTGTACCTACAATATCTTTCTTCGGGTGGCTTCCCACCACGGAGTGAGTCGCTGATTTTCAATGGTTCAGCTTTGCGTAACACACTCGAATTTTATGAGGATGCGGTGGCAACGAATGTCATTGATGCCAGTATTTTGGGCTTCGCGGATACTGATAGCTACGAAACCTTGTTTGTGGAAGGTGGCGTGAATCAAGCGGTGTTCTCGATTTCGGATTATTTTCGTCTTCGACAAGCAGAAGATAATTTGTTATTCAATACGATTCCAACGGCAGACGGCAACCCGACCACCTTACTAGATGGGTGGGTTTGGGTGATGGTGACAGGTGATTCCAATCAAATTGAGTTAGGCATCCGCTTTGTTGATTTGCTCATGACCCCTACACGACAGAGTGAAGTCGCCCAAGCGATGCTGATGATACCCTCTCAACAATCCGCCTTTGAGGAATGGATTATTGGGGATGTCGACAAAGGTCTGCTCGATAATTTGCTTGAATCCGCAGAATTGGCGATTTCTCAGCAAGAGGCGGGGACACTCGGCGATGCCATCCAAGCCGCCTTTATCGCCATTATCACGCAAGAACAATCGGTGATGGAAGCCACGGCAATGGTCATCGATCAACAAGAGGAATAAATCTTCACACTATAACAAACAAAACCCCGTACCCACCCTCACTACGTCGAGTAAATCAGCATAGGGTGTTAACTGTGACATTGAGCAATAACTGTAACATTGCTGGACTAACTTTAAGGGGGTGACTTGTTGTCCCGCAAGCCTTTCAAAAGTTCAGCGTATCCCTGCTGTGGGTTTATGCTCGCCTTTACCCGCGTAATTACCGTCTGTTTGTTATTCGCTTAAATCCGTTGTCCAATTGGTTGCTTGAATCTGCGTATCCAACTCTCGATAATCACGTGAGAGGCGGTCAATCTCCGCTTGGACTTCAGGCACATTGATGTTACTAAAGGATTTGATCTGTGCATATAGATACCGATTGTTGCCATCCATACCCATCGCTGTTTCAATCACATTTTCCAAAATCTGGCGATGACGCATGATAGCATCACGCTCCGCTAATGCTTCTGTAATCGTCAGTTGTTTGCCATTATGTTCAAAGCTAGCTTGGCTATTGGATTGATTGATTTTTGAAACCAATTGACCAAATTCCTTAATCAGTTCAGACAATTCTGCCAATAGTGCTTTTGGCTCTTCAGGTGCAGATTCGTCCTCTTGAGTTCGTGCGCTCCGTTTTAGTCGTTGGTGCATTTGCTCAATGCGTTTTTGCAAATCGCCTCGTTGGATGAGGGCTTCAGCTAACTTCATTTGACATTACCCGTTAAGCTGTTTCGCGTTCTAGGATGCCGAACTCTTGTAGGACTTGGGGTGCCCATTTTTCAAAACGAGCATCGCTCATATCGGCTTGACCTTCAATGTCGATGCCTAGCCCCATGAAGAAGTCGCCATCTTGTGCTAGGGAATCTGCAAATTCATAGGTTCCGGTGTGCCAATAACCATAGCAGAAGCCACCTTGAATATAAATTTCATCGGCAATCACCCCGACTGCGTCCAGGAAATTGTATCCATAGCCATTCTGGTCGCCTAAGCCATAGATTGCCACTTTTTTGCCTGTGAAATCCATCGACCCCAATTTTGGATAGAAAATCGCCCAGTCATCTTGGAGTTCGCCCGTGTTCCATGTTGGGATGCCGATGATGATGTATTCATAAGAGAGGATTTGCTCTGGCGATGACGCACCGATGTTGTGGACTTCAAACTCGGTATCGGGCGATGCTTCTTGCAGTTTATCTAGCAGGTTATAGGTGGCGGCTTCGGTATTGCCTGTGTTACTGCCGTAAAATATGCCGACTTTTGCCATGATATACAGCTCCTAAAATTGTAATCATCATGCGTTAAGTGTAACGTCAATTTTATTGTTTGAAAATAAAATGCTACTTATCTGTGAACTTTTTCACAGATACCATACCATGCTCGACTTTTGGGCGCAATATGTTAGAGTGGTTTTCTTAGCGATTACAAATATTTTGATGAAGGAAAAACCGCGAATGTTACCTGATTGGTCACAAGGGATTCATCACGACAGTTCCGAGCTGTATGTCTCCAATCCATTGCCCAAACTCAATGAGACCGTCACGATTCGCCTGCGGACTCCGGTAAATGCACCCATTCTGCGTGTCTACTTGCGTTCCCGTCCGGATGGTGAGTTCAAGCGGGTGAAGATGCTACCTACCGAAAGTGATGCAATCTCGACATGGTGGAGTACTGAGATGCGCGTTCCCATGCTGAAGAATAACTATGTGTTCCAAATCATCCTGGATGATGGCTCGTTTTATTTCAATGCGCTAGGTGCATCACCTGTCGATAGCCCTGATTGGTTTCACTTTACACTCCTTGCGGATTATGATGCACCACTTTGGGTGCGTGAGACGGTCTTCTACCAAATTTTCCCAGACCGTTTCCATAATGGCGACCCAACGAATGATGTGCAGGATGGTGACTGGTCATTAGAGCGTCAGGTGCATTCACTTACGCATACCACGCAACATCGTGAATGGGGTGAACTGCCTTATCCATGGCTGGAAAGTGGGAGTTTGGATTTCTTCGGTGGGGATTTGCAGGGCATTACACAGAAGCTAGATTATCTAGCGGACTTGGGTGTGAATGGTATCTACACCACGCCGATATTCTGTGCCAAGACGAATCACTTCTACGACATCATCGACTATCATAATGTTGCGCCACATCTCGGCGGGAATGAATCTCTCGTCGAATTGCGTGATGCCATGACCGAACAACACATGCGCCTGATGCTGGACATTACTCCCAATCATCTGGGTTATATGCATCATTGGTTTGAAGAAGCCCAAGCTGATCTCGATTCTGAATCAGCAGAGTACTTCTACTATCGTGAGGATACACAATCGTTTGAGCATTGGCTGGGTGTTCCCTTGTTGGTGAAGCTCAATTATCACAGCCAGAAATTACGTGATGCCATGTACCGCAATGCGGATTCACCCATTCGCAAATGGTTAAAAGCTCCCTATAGCATTGATGGCTGGCGGTTGGATGTCGCCAATATGACGGGGAACTTTGAAAAAGACCAACTCGACCATGAAGTTTGGCGTGAGATGCGGCAGGCGATGAAGTCTGAAAATGCTGAAGCCTATATGCTGGGTGAATACTTTCAAGATGGCACACCCTATCTACAAGGTGATGAACTCGACGCTGGCATGAATTATCAGGGTTTCAATATTCCGGTGCGTCGGTGGCTAGGGGGTGCTGACTTGGGTGTTGAGGAAGACCAGCCCTTTGGCGACCCCAACTTGCTACCCACAGAGGCGATGGCTGTCCAATGGAAGCAATATCTCACGGCGATTCCCTATGTGATTGCCCTTCAGCAATTCAACCAACTGGGTAGCCATGATGTCAGCCGAATCTTGACCGTCTGCAAGGGTGATAAAGCATTGGTCAAATTGGGGACGACCTTGTTGATGACCTTCCCCGGTGTGCCGTGCTTGTATTATGCGGATGAAATCGGGATGGAAGGTGGACACGACCCGGATAACCGTCGTTGTATGCCTTGGGATGAAAATCAATGGGATACGGATTTGCGTGATTTCCATCAACGAGTGATTCGCATTCGTCGGGAATCACATGCGCTCGCACATGGCGGATTCCAAGTGCTGTTAGCACAAGGGGATGTCATTGCTTATCAGCGTCATTCCAACGACCAATTGATTGTGGTTGTTGGCTATCGTGGGGATGAAGCGATACAAGACGTATCTATTCCAACGCATTTGGGTGGCATTCCCGATGGCACAGTTCTGCACGACCTGTTGACAAATACCAACCATAGCATCAAAAACGGACACCTCACCATTCCCGAATTAACGCATGGTCAGTCGATGATTTTGGACGTGAGCTAATCATTTGTAGAGGTTTTGTCACAGATGAGCCCCTACTCAATTATTGGGCTATTGCACTGCACACCGGGTTAGGATTTGAGGCGGGATTTGACCAAGCCTAGAAGCCAACGGAGTTCTTCGATTTTGAAGAGTCCGGCGAGAGCTAAGAAGATGGCTCCGTAGAGACTGCCACTGACGAGGACAAGGAGGGCTTCGCGGAGGATGCCGTGTGTCCCAATGATAGATGATAATGTCGGTAAGGTCAGCCAGCCGACAATCCCCATGGTGGCGGTGGCGAGGACGGTTTTACCAAAGGTGATGAGCAATTTTTGTGAGCCGAAGCCATTAATGCGTTTGCCTAATAGTACAGCCGAGATGGTGGCATGAACAACATGCTTGGCACTGTCCGCAATCATCAAGCTGAATAAGCCAAATGAATCCAGCAACAATAGGGCAATCAACATATAGACAATCAAACTGAGGACACCAATTAGTGCTGGGGTGAGGGTGTCTTTGCGGGCATAAAAAGCATAGACGAGTAGTAAATCCACCGCCGCGAAGGGAAGCCCCATCAGATACAGTCTAAGTGCAATGGCTGTTGTTTCGGTATCGGAGGCGGTAAATGCGCCTTGTTCAAAGAGGAGGGCGATAATCGGGGTCGCCATGACGAACAAGCCAATCGTCGCAGGGAGAATGAGCGTGGTGGTGAGGCGTAAACCCAAGCCCAAGGTATCTTTAAATGCGCGGAGTCCTTTTCCGTTATCGAGGACGGCTTGTCGTGCAAGAGTCGGTAGAATTGCCACGCTGATAGCCGTTGCAACCAAGCCCTGTGGAAATTGAATCAGGGTCGTTGCCCAATTCATATAGCCGATACTGCCTTCACCCGTTTGGCTGGCAAGATTGTAGCTAAAGGGGCGAATAATCAGCGTGTCCATGATGAGGGAGAACATGACGGGGGCATAGAGCAGGGCAATCCCTTTGAGTGCGGGATGTCCCCAATTGAGGGTCAAGCGTAATCGGCGGAGATTCAGGCGTGGGAATTGCAGGAGCATCTGTGCCAATGCACCGACCAGCCAGCCCAATGCCACAACGGTCACGCCCTCAGCTGGACGAATGATGTTGAGGGGGAGGATGTCGCCTTCGACAAGGTTGGGGACGAATTGCAGAGAAGGTGCGAGTAGTAGTGTCACAATGACGATGCTTCCATTGAAGACGACCCCTGCAAATGCTGGAAAGGCGAAGGTGCGAAGGGCAAAGAGTGTTCCGCTGAAGACCGCGAACAAGCCCATAAACATCAAAGCTGGCGCTGTGAGACGTAATAAGTCGGTGGCTAGGGCAAGGGTGTGGGCATCGGAACCGCCTGCCACAATGAGCGCGATTTGAGGCGCGAAGAGTTCGATGAGGATGACGATGATCGCCGTAATGACAGTGACAAGACTCGCTAAGATTGACACCACTCGCCAGAGTTCCCGCTTGCCATTGAGCGTGACGACTTCACTGAGAACAGGGACAATTGCGCCGTTGATATGCCCCCCGATGAGCAAGTCATAGATTGCTTTGGGGACGATAATCGCCACGAGAAAGGCATCTGCCGCACCACTTGCCCCGAAGAAGAAGGTCAGCACAATCTCCCGCGCCAAGCCCAAGACCCGACTGAAGATATTGCCCAACGCCAAAATTCCGGTGGCTCCGGCGACACTCGCGTTGGTTTCTGCCTGTTCGCTTTCGTGTTGCTGACTGTCATCTAGGGGTATCGCGGTCAGGTCTGCACTCATAACTGTCCGTTTCTGATCATACGGATATTCTGCCTGAGATTGTTGGGATGGAATAGACACAATCTGATGCCATGGTATTCCTATAGACACAGGTTAGTCTGAACAGTTCCCCTTTTGTCCGATGATGTGTCATGCGAAACTCTCATTTTGTGCGCTCGATTGTCGTTTGCAGGGCTATGCCTGCATGTTATAATCGGCGTAATCTGTTGAATCATGTGATGGGGGAAGGTAGATTCACCCACTTTCGTATCCCATCCAATGACATCTGAATTGCGGATAAGAACTATGGTTGCGCCTTGCTTATTAATTAACATTCTTTTGCAGGCAGACACACATATCTGCCCCTACAAGGTTATGTTTTGAGTGCGATTCCGACCATTTTTCGATATGTTTTGTTACTTTAACGGTCATTCTGGATTAGAAAGGACCCTCCCTTGACCTCCCTTGTGCTTACTGTACGCGAAACGCTACGCTATCGTGGGGCAATCGGGCAGTGGAGTTGGGTTCTCCATCGCCTTACCGGACTCGGCGTGGTGTTGTTCCTTGCCCTGCATGTTATTGATACCTCATGGGCGGTGTTTTTCCCTGAACTCTATGTCAAAGCTATTGCCTCCTATCAATCCCCCCTGTTTACAATTGGTGAATTTGGGCTGATTTTTGCAGTGGTGTATCACGCGCTAAATGGTCTACGAATTGCCATTTTCGATAACAAACCGGAATTGTGGGAACATCAAGAACGGGCGGCGTATGCGGTGTTGGGTATCACCGTAATACTGCTTGTGCCTGTGTTCTTGCTGATGTTTGGGCATGTTGCTGAGTTCTATAATGGTGAGAATCCCGTCTTGCCTATAATCGACTCCATCGTTGACCAATTGCCCTTTATTGTCGGCTTTGCGGCGGCGGCGGTGGTCGCGGTCTTGCTGTCGGGTTTGTATGGCGTAGTTGTCGGAGAAAGTGAAGATAAAACATCTAGTGGCAGTCGTTCGGAGCGTTTTTGGTGGTCGTTCATGCGAATTAGCGGCGTTTTGATTATCCCGCTGGTATTCGGTCACTTGGCAATGATGCATGTCATTCAAGGTGTATTCGATTTAACGGCAATTGACCATACTGTTGTCGGTACGTTAGATGAAAATACGACAGGGACGGCTGTTGAATTTGTGGCTGACCGTTGGAATTATGCGGCTGGCGGGGTGTTTATCTGGCGGGTGTATGATTTCGCTTTGCTGGTACTCGTCACCTTGCATGGCTTCAATGGTTTGCGTTATGTGCTGACGGATTACACGATGAGCAATCCCTTCATTCGTCGGGCAGCGACCTATTTTACAGCTATTGGTGCGGCGGTTTTGCTTGTGGTGGGTGGTGCGGCGTTGTTCAATACGATTGACGATGAAATGATCCATCAAGCACAAGAAGCAACTGTACGTCTGTATGGTGAAATCTGTGAAAGTTATGGTGAAGGTGAAGAACAACCTGAAAATTGTGCCAACTTTATTGTCCATGATGGTGAAGGTGATGCCGAGTCAGGTGAAGAAGGCGACGGCGACGAGAACACATCTGACACGAATGATGAATAGATTAGAAGGTGCATATCCACGATAAGCCCTTTTGACATGATAGCTATTTTTAGGAGACAATTTGAATGAAAATTCATAAACACGAAGCGATCATCGTCGGAGCGGGTGGAGCTGGCTTGATGGCTGCTCTATATGCCAGCAAAGGCGGTGCAGATGTCGCGGTGGTCAGTAAACTCTATCCCACGCGTAGTCATACAGGTGCAGCACAAGGAGGTATCGGCGCGGCACTTGGCAACCTCGATGAAGACAAGCCTATTTATCATACTTATGACACGATCAAAGGGGGCGATTATCTCGCCGACCAGAACGCCGCTAAGGTCCTTGCAGAAGAAGCGGTGGACGCGGTGGTTGAGATGGAGCATATGGGCTTGCCCTTTGACCGAACCTCTGAGAAACGCATTAGTCAACGTCGCTTTGGGGGACATACGCGCAACTTTGGGGAAGAACTGGTGCGTCGGGCGTGTCATGCGGCAGACCGTACCGGACATATGATTTTGCAGACCTTGTATCAGAATTGCATCAAGCAAGATGTCAACTTCTTTGATGAATTCCAAGTCCTCGATTTGATTTTAGGCGATAACAACTCGGTGATTGGCGTGGTGGCGATTGAGCTAGGCACGGGTGAAGTTCACATTTTTCATGGGAAAGCGGTGCTGTTTGCGACTGGCGGATGGGGACGTTGTTGGAGCGTGAGTAGTAATGCCCATAGTCTGACAGGTGATGGTGCGGCGATTACCTTCCGTCGAGGACTACCCTTGCAAGATATGGAGTTCTACCAATTCCATCCCACAGGCATCTATCGCATGGGGATTTTGATTACGGAAGGCGTGAGGGGTGAAGGCGGTGTCCTCATCAACAGTAATGGGGAACGCTTCATGGAACGTTATGCGCCCAGCGCGAAGGACCTCGCCAGCCGTGATGTTGTGAGTCGGGCGATTTATTTGGAAACACGCGAAGGACGGAGCATTAAAGGCAAGGGCTATGTCCATCTCGATATTCGTCCGAAGACGGTGAATCGCTTCTTTGCAGAAGAGGGGCGTGATAAAGAAGATTTCATCGACAACGATTATGTCGAGCGTAAACTGCCCGATATTTTGGACTTCTGCCGTACCTATCTGGGTATCGACCCGGTAGAAGAACCGATGCCTGTGCAACCGACAGCACACTATGCGATGGGCGGTATCCCCACGAATGTAAAAGCCGAAGCTCTTGATGCGGATGGCAATGTCATTCCGGGCTTATACGCCGCTGGCGAAACGGCTTGTGTGAGTGTACATGGTGCGAATCGTCTAGGGACAAACTCATTGGTTGATTTGGTGGTGTTTGGTCGGCGTGGGGGCATGGAAATCGCCGAATATGTTAAAGGTGTCGATTGGGCGCAACTGCCGGCGACTGCCTCGAAAGAGATTGAAGCTGAACTGGACCGGATTCGTAACAGTCAAGGCTCAACACGGGCGGGTGTCCTGCGAGAAGAAATGCAAAAGGTCATGATGGATGATGTTGGTGTGTTCCGTGAAGAAGCAGGAATGAAAGAAGCCGTCGATAAGATTCAAGAGTTGCGGCAACGCTTTTTGACAGATATTTGCATTGACGATAAAGGTAAAGTCTTCAATACGGATTTGATGGAAGCATGGGAACTCGGTTGTCTGTTAGATTGTGCGGCGGCTACGGCACGGAGCGCATTGAATCGTACCGAGAGTCGTGGCGCACACAGTCGTGAAGATTATAAAGAGCGTGATGACAAGAAGTGGATGGTGCATACGCTTATCTCCCGTTCTGGTGATCCAACTGACCCGACCTATACAATTCGTACGGATAAAAAGGTCGATTTGTCGCTTTGGGAACAAGAGAAGGCTGATAACATCCCCGAAGAAGAGCAGAAATTCCGTCCGAAAGAACGGGTTTATTAACGTGATAGTTACATCGAGCATCCCATTGTAGGGGCGTACAGCTGTTGTGCGTAGACACTACAATTCTACGCCCTAAACAAGCTACAACACACATTGAGATTGGTAAGGAAACCATCATGGAAGTTACATTTAAGATTAAACGCCAAAATCCCGAAGTTGCTGGCAAAGAGAAACCCTACTGGGAAGAATTCACCCTGCAAGATGTGGACCCAACAGATCGTGTCTTGGAGATGTTGCATCGCATCAAGTGGGAGCAAGACGGCACGTTGTCGCTTCGTCGCTCTTGCGCGCATGGGGTGTGTGGATCGGATGCTATGCGGATTAATGGAGTGAATCGCCTTGCCTGTAAGATTCTGGTGCAAGATGTGGGTGAGAAGATTACTGTTGAACCGATTTTGGGGATGCCGGTACTTAAAGACCTCATCGTTGATATGGAACCCTTCTTTGACCATTATCGACGGGTGATGCCTTATTATGTGAATGATGCACCTCTACCGGAAGATGGTCGGGAACGTTTGCAAACCCAAGCTGACCGCGAGAAATTTGACGACACAACCAAATGTATTCTCTGTGCTTGTTGTACAACTGCTTGCCCCAGCTTTTGGGCGAATGACCAGTATGTGGGACCCGCCGCGATTGTCCAAGCGCACCGTTTCATCTTCGACTCGCGTGACCAAGCCGCCGATCAACGCCTCGATATTTTAGGTGAACGCAATGGCGTGTGGCGTTGTCGCACGATTTTTAACTGTACGCCTGCCTGCCCCCGTGAAATTGAAGTCACCAAAGCCATTGGGGAAGTGAAGCTCGCGATTCGCAAAGGTTCAACCGAAGGCATCATCGCATTGGAAGAAATCGGCTAGTCATCATTATTCAAAACTATATCAAGGGCATATTCATGATGGATATGTCCTTTTTATTTCTTAAGCATTATTCACGGATTCTGCTCATACAATAGAACTGAGAAGGAGTCGAGCTTAATTACTATGATAATTTAGTTGCAGGGTAGTCCCATGACAAATCAATCTTCTATTGATTGGATTGATGATCGAAAACAAATTATGCTTGCGGAACTGGTTGCCCATTGGACGTGGGACGATGCTTTTTGTCTGTTGGAGAAGCAACAAGAGATGATTGCGGAAGTGAATCATCCAGTCTATACCATTATCCATATGCAATCCCCGTTGATTCCAGCTGGTCTCATCCGAAATATGCCACGCGTGATGCGTTATGATGACCCCAAAGAACGCCTCACAATTTTGGTCGGTCATCACAATCTGTTACGAAAAACGATTGATTTTGTTAATCGGCTATATCGTCTGGATAGTGTCTTTGTAAAAACGCGCTATATGGCGACGGTAGAAGAGGCATTGAGGTTCATCGAGGAAGACATTGCTCAGAACGCCTCGGAACTTAATCACGCCTAGTTGTCATTTATCTAGAGATTAGGCTGTTGTCGCTGAAGGCAGTTCGACCATGTGGGAAGCATCACTAACACAAATCACACCCGACATGGTAAAGGCTATTGTGCCTTGATTATCGACGGCTAAACCATAGGTGGCAACAGTGGGAGCGGGTATGTCCTCTAGGAGTTGGAGTTGGGTGGCATGCGCCAAAAGGTCAATGGCATAGCGTTGATGCGTCATCATAAGTGAATTGCCGTCATAGAGGCGTATCAACCCAGCTTCAAGGTCACTAGTAACGAGATAGTCGCCATTGGGTGAACAGGCGATAGCTTGAACTTCATAATGTAAAAGTTGCTTTTGAGTGACTTGTCCACGTAAATCAGTGACGACGAGTTGTTGACCATCCGTCAGAAAGATATGGTCACTCGATACGGCAATTGAAGGACGGCCCTCTGACCAAAAGGACAAGCCGACATCAAAATGACCAATGGCATGTTCATGCCGAAAAACATGCAGGCGGGCATTCTCATCCATCACAGCTAATGTGCCATAACGTGGGTCGAAGCCTGCCGAAAGCATCATCTCTGCATCCTGCAATTCGAGCGTGAACTCTTCACCATTTTTCATTGCTACCAATTCGCGCAAGGGGTCGAGCCGATAGTAGGCGACTTTGCCATCCCACATGCGATAGATGCTGATATCAGGCAAATGGACTTCAGAGATATAACAGGAGTCGTCTGAAGTTTTGAGTGATTCTAAAAAGTCCCACCAACCCTGACCATAGCGGTCTTGAGGCGAATGCGGGACAATACGACGCTCGCCAACAGGTGCGCCGTTATCCATCCGATAAAAGGTGTTTCGATAGCGTCCTGTCCACACGCCAATGGTGGTGGGTTTTGTTGGGAAGAGATTCAGTTGTCGTATGGCTCGGTTCGCCAGATGAATTCGCCACGCCATCACTACACTTTGGGATATATTTGGGATATTTTGGGTTATTATAGCCTATTTTCTTCGTTTTCGGTTGTTTTTTGTAAAGATTGAAACAAGATTCTAACGAAAGATGGCTTCAAACAAGAAATTGTCTATCATCTGAGAGAAATTATTGAAAAGAGACAGGTACAAATTGATGTCTAAGCGAGTTGCATGGTTTACGGATATTCATCTTGATTTCTTGAGTTCAGCAAATCTTGAGCGTTTTTATTTGAATTTACGCTCCTTAGAAGTAGACCTGATTTTATTAGGTGGAGATATTGGTGAAGCGCATAACGTGACTGATTTTCTACTCCAAATCTCGCACTATGTTCAACAACCAATTTACTTTGTCTTAGGCAATCATGATTTCTATGGTTCATCCATACAAGCTGTCCGAGATGACATCCAAACACTCGTTAATGAATCACCCAATCTCCATTACCTTTCTATCAGCGAAACACCTATTGAACTTACTCCATCTCTTGCACTCATCGGGCATGATGGTTGGGCAGATTTACAATATGGCGACTTCAAGAATAGCTCCGTTTGGATGCGAGATTACGACGAGATAGACGACTTCAAAGGCTTAAAGAAGGCAGGATTATTACCTGTGATGCAACGCTTGGGTCAAGAAGCCGGGCGACACATTCAAAACCAGTTAACTCAAGCCATAGATTATTATGAGAAGGTGCTTATCTTGACACATCTTCCACCTTATGAGGAAGCCTGTTGGCACGAGGGAAAAATCTCTGATAATGAGTGGTTGCCCCATTTCACATGCAAGGCAATCGGCGATGCTATCCGCGATACGCTGGTGAAGTATCCAGCGAAATCCGCACGAGTACTTTGTGGGCATACCCACGGGTCAGGGCAAGGCAGAATTCTTCCAAATCTCGTTGTACTCACGAAGGATGCGGAATATGAGCAAGTTCAAGAGCCTCACATTTGGAGCTTAAGATAAGTTTTGCCGATTCTCCTAGCCAACTGCTTCTGCTAAAATCCGTGCTTGCTATTGGCTCAACTATGAGGAGTCCACAACATCATGGCATATAAAGTCTTCATTAGCACGACGACTGATGCTCAAAGTTTGCGTTATGCTCAAGCTGTTAAAACTGCTCTTTGGCGACTGAACGATTTTCCGGTTGCGCCTGTGAGTATGCAGGACTTTGCAGGCGAAAGTGACCCGCTAGCCCTTGCGCGCCGAGTCATTGATGATGCTCAAATCTTCATCGGGGTCTATGGTGATAATTATGGAGATATTCCTGCTGGCGAAACTGATTCCCTGCTTGAATTGGAATACAACTATGCGAGAGAACGCGGACTCAGGACGTTGGTTTTCCTCCCTCAAGATAGTGATGTTAGTAATGATCGCCTGCAAGCCTTTAAGCAACGTTTGAAAGAATCGCAGGTCGTCCATTCATTTACATCGCTCGACGATTTGCAAGCGAAAGTGGTGGTGGCGGTCTCTAATGTGAAAAAGGCGATGCGCTCAACTCCCACACCGTCCATGCCCGCTAGCGGACTGCTAGAACGGAATGTTACGGAGGTAGCGGATACCACTTCACTCGAAACACTCGTTCTGCAAGCTCTCAATATTGCCGATGATGAAATCGAAGCGATCATCCGCCGTGCTTTGACTTTGCATGATGCTCAACGTGCCATCACGGATGAACCACTGACAGACGCTGACCATGAGATGCAAGTCCGTCCGATATTTGGCGCGCCGTTGATGGGCAGTCAATTTCAAGCCGATATTTTTATGATTATGCCTTTTCGTCAGCAATACAACGCAGTCTATGAGAATATCATCAAGCCTGTGGTCGCCGATTTGAACCTGACCATCAAGCGTGGGGATGACTTTAGCTCGCAACAAGGTGCGATTATGCAAGAGGTGTGGTCGGCGATTTATGCCTGCAAGCTCGTCATTGTGGAGACAACGGAAGATAATCCGAATGTCTTTTATGAACTGGGTATCGCGCATACACTAGGTAAGCCTGCAATTCTCATTACCCAAGCCGAGAGTGCGTCCGACTTTCCCTTTGATATACGGCATCTACGGTTCTTGCGTTATCAAAACACCATCGTCGGTGGAGAAACGCTTGAACAAGAGCTACGGAAGCAAATCATCTGGCTGATGAATGACTTGAAAGACGATGAGGGGTAGTCATTCTTCATATATATCAGAAGACAATTGCCACATG
>JANQRM010000050.1 GCA_028284565.1 Anaerolineae bacterium
TTTCTTCAAAGACCCAGAAGGCAATATCCTCGAAATCTATGCGGATATTCCTACAACAGATTCCATCCTTGCTAAATTAACCTTTGAGCATGTCCTCGAAATCTCCGAACACTGTACGCTAGAAGAATATGCACCGGGCGACATCATTGTTCGTCAGGGTGAAGTAGCCGATAAATTCTACATAATCTCGCAAGGTCGTGTCCAAGTCATCAACCATACAGATACAGGTGGCGATATTATGCTTGGTTGGTTGGGTGAAGGTGAATACTTTGGCGAAGTCGGACTACTCCAAAGTCACCCCCGTACAGCAACGATTCGTGCCGGGCAAGATACACCTGTGAAAGTCGTCGCTATTGATAGAGAAGGATTTGCTGAGCTGATGGATGAATCCGAAGAAGCCAGCGAAGACATCTCCAAAGCGATGTATGACCGCCTGATGGAAATGGCAACCAAAATTATCAGCACCAGCCGTTAAGCGAAGCCAAACCCCCAATAATTAGGGGACTTTGCCCACTTGACTTCATATACACTGAGGTTGATATGGTGGAAAAGGAGTCTGGGATGGAGTTGGTTGCTGTCGGTTTGATTGTTGCAGTATTCGTCATCATCGCCAAAATGCTACGCAAAACTTTGACCCTTTTGGGAATCGTGATGGTTGTTGGGACGTTCTACGTCTTATTGAATAGCAATGTTTTTGTCGTAGTTCGTGTCCCCCAACTCTGCATTTACGCAGGAGTCTTAGCCTTGGGTCTCTGGCTTATCTTTCTACCATTCCCAAGCCGAAGGAACAAACAAAAGAACACATAATTTACGGTGGGGATTGAATTATGCCTCATCATAATTAATACGTAGGGGCATTTCGTCAATGGGCTCAAATTCGGGCATATCCTCATCTTTCATCGAATCCGCCTTATTCCCGTAAGCATTCGCCCACGGTACAGCTGTCAAGCCGTGTGCGAAAATGCTGATGAAGACCGTGACGACTACCAAATGAAACATCGGTTCATGGCTAATGAGGTGGTCACTTTCCTCCAGAATCAATAACGCGAAAATAATGGAAGCGATGCCACGTGGTCCAAACCAGCCAAGAAATAGGATAGTATCGAGTTGCAACTTTTCACCAAGCAGACTCAAGGCAATGGGGAGCATCCGAACAACCGTCAGGCTCAATAGTGCATAAATCAACATCGGGATGGTAATGGCATTAAACGTTGGGATGACCATCAATGCACCAAAAATCATAAATGTGATGAGAGTCAAGAACTGTCCCTCTGCCTCTGCAAACTCGTGAACGCAATGACAAATCATCTTCGCGGTATTCCCAAAGGTCAAGCCCGCCACAAAAGCTGAGATAAAGCCATTCCCACCCACTAATTCTGCAACAGAGAACGCGAGCAATGCCACCGCAACACCCGATAAGCGTTGGAAATTGTCATCCATCCAGTCAATTTTCGTGCCATAGACGATGAGCTGTCCGCCGAGATAACCGACGATAATTCCGACAATGGGACCCAGAATCAATTGTCCCCCAATGAAACCCGTCCAATAATTGGCATCCAAATCTTGATTGATAGTGGTCGCCAATGCCAGCAAAATCAAGACAGCAGGAAAAGAAATGCCATCATTCAAGCCACTTTCGACATTCAAGGTCTGCCGTATGCGAACAGGGATGCGATGATTTGTGACCACTGCTTGCCCTAACGCCGCGTCGGTGGGAGCCAAAATCGCCGCCACAACGCAGGCTTCCCAAAAGGTAAATTCAGGGAATAGTCCTATTGCCACGAATACTCCAAATAGAATGGTCAAAGGCACGCCAAACACTAACATGCGCAACGCGAGACTGTACTCTTTGAGCAATACGCGAATGTCGATTCGTGACGCATCCGAGAACAAAATCAACACCAACGTCACTTCAGCAAGAAGACGAATGGCTTCGCTCTCAATGTCTATTTCCAATAATTGAGTCAATCCAATCAGGATACCAAAGACAACAAATGCCATTGGTGAGGTAATGACTGTGGATTGTAATCGCCGAGAAAAGAAACCAAAGCCTAAGACGAAGAATGCAATGACTATAAATGTCTCAGAAATCATTGGCGTATCTCAACATTATGCTAAACGAGGTTAGGTCTCATAGTCTACCACAGCAATGGATGAGATAACGGATTTGATGTAATTCAAGACTTCAACGTGCTTTGGGTGCGCTTTGTAATCGTCCATTGTAGAAATAGATTCAAACTTTGATATGAGGATGACATCATAATTGCGGTCATCCACAATCATATTGATCCCAACATCGTAATGCTGGATTTCCGGAATTTCAGATGGTAAAGCGAGTAGCTTCGCCTTAAGTGTCTCAGCTTCTACTTGTTTATCATCTTGGAGTTTTAACATCACAATATGATTAATCATCTCTTATCCTTCAACATCATTTAGTCGAGAGAAGCAAATTGTCCCCATTGTCTAGCATAATAAAGGAGTGGATTCTGTCCATCATTCGCACCACACGCCAGCACTTCACCGACGAAAATCGTATGGTCGCCACCTTCATAGTAATGTCGGATTTTACAATCTAGCCAGCCTTGAGCCATTTTCAAGATTGGGCTACCTGTTTCCGATATCATGCAATCTAAATCGGCAAAGCGATCTTCAATTTCGGGATACATCCCTGCGAAGCGTTTAGCGATTTCGATTTGGTCAGTCGGCATGATATTGACAGCAAAGATACCACTTTCACTTACGAGTTGATGTGTATACAGCTTTTTGGCAAGGCATACCAACACCATCGGCGGGTCAGCACTCACACTACTAAAGGAGCTGGCAGTTGTCCCTTTCCATTTATCCTCATAGACTGTTGTCAATACGGTAACCCCACTTGCCCATTGTGCCATTGCGTCTTTGAAGGCTTGATTATCAACTGTCACAAATTCACCTCATGATGATGCATATCAACAGATTTCTACTTTATCTTAAATTGAGTCAAAACCCAATGATTGTAAGAATTTGTAGAGAAAGCATGACGTAAGACCATTTTTTGTGTTTTAACGTATAATAGAGAGAATATGAGAATGTAAAAGGATACCTAAAATGGGGATTTATCAGCGAACTCGCGCTGGCTTTGAACGGGTTTTTAATGCATTGCGTTTCCCTTCGAACTTACAAATCATCATTTTCTTTGTGCCGGATGTTTTCGCCTTGCTAATCAACATCATCCGTGACAATCGTGTTAAGCTCACGACCAAGCTCAAGACCGTCTTGGGCATGCTTTATCTGATTGTTCCTCACGATCTGATACCCGATTATATCCCCGGCATCGGCTGGATAGATGACATCATTATCTTTCTAGTGGTCATGAAATTTATCTTCGATGCAGTAAGTGATGAGGGCACACAAATTTTGCAAGAGCATTGGGCAGGCAAGCGCGACACCTTAGCCATCACTCGTGGATTCATGCTGATGGTCAGTGACCGACTCGAGAAACTTGCTCTCTTCGCCGCGTTATCCAAAGTGATTAACGATATTCGGAATAAGTAGAATAACATTCCAAACGCATCCGTATGTGGGACATTTTTTATAAGATGTGAGATTTTGGGGTGTGAACCCGTCTATTGATGGAGAGTTTGAATGATAGAAAGCCATCAATGTCTACTGCTACTTCACAAACGCCATCTAATCAACGTTTTCTCTTAAAAGCAACGCTACTCATCACCAGTACCTTGACCGTCATGGCAGGTGCAACCATTTCGCCATCTCTACCTGCAATGCAAGAAGCCTTTGCAGACGTTGAGAATGCTGAATTTCTTGTCCGCCTTGTCTTAACTTTACCTGCTCTGTTTATCGTAATTGGCGCACCCATCGCAGGTTATATCGTCGATAATTATGGACGGAAAACTTTATTGGTGATTGCAACCCTAGCTTATGGAATCTCCGGTGGCTCAGGTTTTCTTGCACCAACGCTAACGACAATCTTGATAGGGCGAGCCTTTCTTGGATTATCTGTCGCGGGTGTGATGACTAGTGTTACTACCTTAATCGCTGATTATTATGAAGGGAAACAACGAGCGAGTTTCTTAGGCTTACAAGCCGCTTTCATGGGCTTAGGCGGAACGCTATTCCTAACACTTGGGGGTGTACTCGCCGATGTGGATTGGCGTGCACCCTTCCTGATTTATGCCTCGTCACTCTTTATTTTACCTCTCATCATAACTCTACTATACGAGCCGACAACGTCGCCCAAAGAAAACCCTATCCATAAACCCTTAGCCGAAACCAGTGACAGCATTGCAGAAACTAAGCGAAAACGTGACGAGAAGCTCAAACGTGAGCATATTCCACTTCGATTGATGGGATTCGTATACATCGTGGTCGTACTCATTCAAATTGTGTTTTATCTCATTCCCGTGCAATTGCCTTTTTATCTGCAAAATTTAACGGAAGCCTCTGCCTCGCAGAGCGGATTGGCGATTGCGCTGATGACCTTCTTTTTTGCCTTTGCATCCAGCTTGTTTGGCAAAATCGACGAGCGCATCAGCCACACGATGGCAGTTGTTTTCGCCTTTTTACTCACTGGACTTGGTTATTTAATTGTCAGTGTTGCAACAAGCTGGGAACTCATCCTGATTGGCTTGCCACTCGGCGGTTTTGGTATTGGCTTGCTCATGCCAAATCTGAATGTTTGGCTGGCAAATGAGACACCTACTTTACTTCGGGGTCGGGCATTAGGAGGCTTTACAACTGCCGTTTTCTTAGGGCAATTTTTATCACCAATTGTCCTTCAACCACTCGTCAATGGCGTAGGCATTGGTGGCACATTAGGGATTGTTGGTATCTTGCTACTGATTCTAGGAGTCATCACGTTTATCATCTGGAAACAATTGACCACTTTTTTGACAGGCAAGTAATTATCGCGACTTCAATCTGGATTGTAGCCGTATCTCAAGCACATCTTGCAGAGTCACATCGTCCAATTGAAGATAGGATGTCGCTACATTGAACAGGGCTTGCTGTGGAATCAACCCAATAAGCTCTGAACGTTCCACAGCGACGTTGTATGTCTGTGCCTCCAGCCAAATGGCTTCCATCACTTGATAAATGGATGTTTGTGTGTAATCCGTCAAATTCATCGACACTTGGGCTTGTCCATCGACCAGAAAACCTAACGCCTTGACATAGGGTAATCCACCACTAGAGAAGCGGATTTTTTTGGCAATGTGTTGAGCAATCGTGACATCATCCGTCGAGAGATAAACATTGTAGGCAATCAAGGGTTGACGCGCACCGATTGCAACAGCTCCAGCTTTACCGATTTTCGCATCCCCATAGTCTGGCTGTCGTGAAGTATCGCTAGCTATTGTCTCCTTAAGAGTCTCATATTCTCCACGACGGATATCGGCTAAGTTTCGTCGTTCTGGTTTTGTCGCGGCATGTTCATACAAATACACGGGGATTTGTAACTCATCGGCTACTCGTTTCCCCAATTGATGTGACAATTGCACACAATCGTCCATCGTCACGCCTTGAATGGGAACAAAAGGAACGACATCTGTTGCGCCGATTCTAGGATGAACCCCTTGATGTTTGACCATATCAATCAGCTGGCTAGCCGTCTTTATACCAGCAAATGCCCCTTCAACAACCACTTGGGGTTCGCCTGCAAAAGTGATGACAGAGCGATTGTGGTCAGCATCACTCGTGCGATGCAACATGGCAACGCCTTCAACACGAGCAAGTGATTCATAAATTGCATCAACCACATCAATGCGACGTCCTTCTGAGAAATTGGGAATACACTCAACAATGGGGATCATTGGCATTAATCGAATGTAACGGGCTTGGGACGATATTGCAGAGCCTCCGCCACTTGTTGAACATCTATGTATTCACAATCGGCGAGGTCGGCAATGGTACGGCTGAGTTTTAGGACGCGATGATAAGACCGTGCGCTCAATTGCATTTTTCGGACCGAGAGTTCAAGCAATTGTTGGGCTTCGGGTGTGAGAACACAGAGTTCTTGGACTTCGCCTGCCCCCATATCGCTATTGGTATAGATGCCGGAATAATTTTCAAAGCGGGATTCTTGGCGTTGGTGGGCTTGTTCCACCCGTTCTCGAATGCTTGATGAAGGTTCACCTCTTGAGTCATTCATCAGTTTGTCATAATCGACACGCGGGACATCCACATGAATATCAATACGATCTAGTAAAGGACCCGATAGTTTGCTCTGATAACGTTGAATCATATTGGGAGAGCAAGTACAGGCACGGGAGGTATCGCCAAAATAGCCACAGGGACATGGATTATGAGCCAAGACAAGCATCAAATTGGCTGGAAAGGTGACAGTCCCTTTGGCACGGCTGATGGTGACGGTTTTGTCTTCGATTGGCTGTCGCAAGACTTCGATAACGCGCGTATTGTATTCGTTAATTTCGTCCAAAAAAAGTAGTCCCAGATGCGATAATGAGATTTCGCCGGGCTTGGGAATCGTCCCACCTCCCACCAATCCGGCTTGGCTAATCGTATGGTGTGGACTACGAAAAGGGCGATGCCGAATCAAGGCTTGATTGGCAGGTAGCATATCCGATACAGAATAAATGCGAGTGACTTCGATGGCTTCTTCGAGTGTTAGCTTAGGCAAAATACCCGGCATGGCTCGCGCTAAAAGGCTCTTTCCTACGCCGGGTGGACCGACCATCCGCACATTGTGTCCACCTGCCGCCGCAATTTCTAAGGCACGCTTGACATGCTCCTGCCCTTTAACATCAGCAAAATCTGCATAGTTATCTGGCAAAGGGACATCACTGAGTTGTTCTGGTTTCAGCTCATAAGTGGGAATAGGTCGGAGCTGGTAGAGATGTTCGACCAGTTGCCCCAAAGTCTCTACAGGGATGACATCAATCCCTTCGACCAATGCGGCTTGAGGAGCATCTTCGGCTGGGACATAAATGGTATGAAAGCCAGCTTGATAGGCGGCGTAGGCAATGGATAACACCCCTTTGACATGACGGATACGCCCGTCTAATGAGAGTTCGCCAACAAACACCGCATTGTCGAGAGATGAGAGAGGCACTTGGTCTGTGGATGCGAGTACGCCGATTGCTATTGCTAAATCATAAGCTGGACCATGCTTGGGAATATCGGCGGGAGATAAATTGACAACATAGCCTTTATTTGGAAATTTGAGATGACTATTGCGGATAGATGACCGAACACGCTCTTGGCTTTCTCGCACAGCCGAATCAGGAAGCCCCACAATTGTAAATCGCGGGATGCCTGCTCGTGGATTGAAATCGACTTGAACTTCGATGATTTTGCCGTCTAAGCCGATAATAGCGCATGCATGACAAATCGCCAGCACAATTTATTCCTTCACAGACTTCAACAATCTTGGTTAGTATAGCATAGCGATTTGTGACCCAAACATGAGAACCTTAAGCCGATGACTAACTATCAAGACAAACTCAGCAACTTGCTAAAAAATATTCCTAAATCGAACCAAGATTCTCAACCATTAGAAGCATTGGTAGCTGTGGATAGCAATACCTATGCCATTTTGTTTGGCTATCTGCAATTCCTGAAGCATCTTGGTGTGGTGGAAATTAATGGGACAGATTCCATCTCACAAAGTCAAATACGAGCGACATCCCAAACCGCAAAATATTTGTTGAATAGTCTAGCAGACTATGTTGAGCATGAACTACCGCTTATTAGGGATTGGGAGACACGCGGGCTTCAAGAGTCCCCTTTTGCGAATGGGGCATCCTTTCTGTATCAGCTCGAAAAACGCCGTTTCGATCAATTTGATAACCCGAACCCGACGCGACACAGTAAAGTTGCTAATGTGCTGATTAAACGTGACAATCCACAGAATGAACAACCCGAAATCCTGATGCAATTTGATGATAAAGCTGGACAATTTCAACTCATCGGTGGGCGTTGGCGAGAGAGTGATGGGGCTGATTTATTGGCAACGATGATACGGGAACTAGAAGAAGAATTGCCTCTGAATCAGATGAAGTATGAGCAGAATTACTCATTAGCTAAGATAGCAGACATCACACCACCTCTTACCCTATCGCCAACTTTCGGGGCACTGACACAATATGAATTGTCGATCTATCATTGCCGAGACTTGGAAACAAACCTCGTTCTACAACCCATCGACCAGTGGATTTCAATCGAAGCTGTTCTTGGGAATCAAATCACTGTAGATGAGCGTGATTATCCCTTTCATTCACCAGAAACTTATCAACTGATTGATGAATCGCTACCTAATGGATTAATCGGACTCTCAAGTAGTTTTAAGGCAGATACTACCTAAATACGCTACAATCTACGCCAATAAACGTTTAATTTAACTGGTGACTGGCTATTTATGAGTAAACGACCGTCGGATGATCGGACATTAAGCAATAATATTCACCTTCTGGGCGACACGCTTGGCACAATTATTCAAGAGCAACATCATATTGATGACTTCCAACTTGTCGAAGAGATACGCGCTTTAGCGAAAGATCGTCGTAGTGGAAATGGCTCGGTCACTGAGCAACTTGCTAACCGAATTAACGAACTAAATCTTGAGCAGAAAAATATCCTTATTAAAGCCTTTAGCAATTATTTCCAACTCATCAATATCGCTGAGGATTTGGAACGTCTTCGGGTCTTGCGACAACGAGAACACGAGGGCGACATCCGTGAGTCGATTGAAGCGGCTCTCCAGATTCTGAAGGAGAATGGCATATCGGCAGAGGAAATGGCAGAGCTGTTTAATCATACTCGGCTACGTCTTGTTTTAACCGCGCATCCATCGGAAGCCAAGCGCAAAGAGATACTGATTAAGTTGCGTCATATCGCGCAAATGATGTCTACCCGTCAACGCATGAACTTGCTCCCCCGTGAAGCCGAAGCACTACAAGCGGAACTCGCGGAAGAAATTGAAGAGCTGTGGCAGACACGCCCCATTCGTGCGAGTCGGAAGCAAGTCGCAGATGAGGTTGATTTTGGTCTGTATTTCATCACCTCTGTGATTATGGATGTGGTTATTGATGTCTACGGTGAGATGCAAGCCAGTCTTGAAACCCATTATCCTGAACTTGACTGGACTAACCCGCCAGCTGTCATTCGGTATGCCTCGTGGATTGGCGGTGATCGTGATGGCAATCCGAATGTGACGACGGATGTCACCTTGCAGACGATTGAGACCCAACATTCGATTGCGCGTCAAGTGTATCTGCAAGAATTGGATTTCTTGCAACAACATCTCACGCAAGATACAGATGAATTTGGCGTGAGCGATTCGCTTGCTGATGCAGTCTATCAACACCCCTCTGCTGTGACGAAGTTTCCACAAGAATTGTATCGTCAGCAAATTGAAGCTATTCGGCAACAACTCCTCAATGATAGTTATCGTTCTAGCCGAGACTTTTTGGATGACCTGTTACACATTCAAGATAGCCTCATGGAACATCATGGGAAACGAGTAGCTCATGGTGAAGTTCTGCGCCTGATTCGCAAAGTACGCTTATTCGGTTTACATCTTTTACCCCTCGAAGTACGAGAAGATGCGGGATTACATGCTCATGCTTTGGATGAACTCCTCCGCTATTATGGACGGTGTGAAAATTATCTTGAACTTTCTGAAGGCGACAAACAGACACTGCTGAATGAAGAGATTGCTAAGCCACGCCCCCTCTTCCCCACCCATACCCCACGCCTCTCGGATATAACGCATCAGATTATGGCGACGTGGCGTATGATCGCTGAGGCGCATGAACGTTATGACCCAATTGTAATTGATACAGTCATTGCGAGTATGAGTAAGCAACCGAGTGATGTATTGACGATGCTGTTGTTTGCTCACACAGTCGGTATTCAAGAAGATGTGGCGATTGTGCCGTTGTTCGAGACCATCGTGGACCTTGAGAATGCACCAGATACTATGACAACGCTGTTCAATAATCCAGAATATAAAAAATATCTGGAAGCGCGTGCAAAGAACATGGGTTTACGTCAACAGGTGATGATTGGCTATTCGGACAGCAGTAAAGATGGGGGTTATATCGCGTCGAATTGGAATCTGTATAATGCTCAAAAGAAGCTGACGGAGACTTGTCTGGAGCAAGGGGTATCATTGGAGTTGTTTCATGGGCGTGGCGGAAGTATCGGACGCGGTGGTGGTCCCACGAATCGGGCGATTTTGTCCCAACCACCGAAGTCGTTGCGGGGTGGGATTAAGGTTACTGAACAAGGCGAAGTGATTGCCTATCGTTATAGCAATGCTGATATTGCTCGACGACATTTGCATCAGGTAATGAATGCCGTTCTGTTGGCGATGGGACGCGAGAAGGAACATCAAATACGAGCAGAATGGCGAGAGGCGATGGAAATGCTGTCGGAGACAGGACGGCAAGCCTATCGTGCATTTGTGTATGAAGATGAAAACTTCCTTGAGTATTGGCAACAAGCGACTCCGATTCATGAGTTATCGCAATTGCAGATTAGTTCGCGCCCCGCCAAGCGCAAGAGCAAAGGTGGCTTCGCGGCGATGCGGGCGATTCCTTGGGTATTTTCATGGATGCAAAGCCGAGCCATCATCCCAAGTTGGTATGGCGTGGGAAAGGCTGTACAAAGCTACTTGGATAGCAATTCTGATGGCTTAAATATCCTCCAAACGATGTTCCGAGAGTGGTCATTTTTTAAGGCTCTCATTGAGAACACAGAATTGGATGTAGCCAAAGCCGATATGGGTATCGCGGAATTGTATGCCTCCCTTGTAGATAATTCGAGTGTTCGTGATGATTATTTTCGGCGTATTCAGCGTGAGCATCAATTGACGAAGGGCATGATTTGCAAAATTAAAGCGCAAGACCATTTATTGGATAATATGCCTGCTATCCAGACCTCGATTGAGCGACGGAACCCATATGTTGACCCGTTGAATTTTATTCAAGTGGATTTGATGAGACAGTTGCGGGGCATGAAAGAGGATGACCCCAATTATGGGCGTGTCCTGAACGCGGTGTTGGGGACGATTAATGGAATCGCGGCAGGGATGAAGACGACAGGATAGATGGGTATGCAAGAGACATGGCGCGAGAAATTGCAACGCTGGCGATTTAACTTGCTTCCCTCGTTTCGTGGAAGTGGAGGTTGGATTACTTATCTGTCGTTGGATTGGCGTGAAGTGCATGTGAAATTGCCTTTGAATTGGTTAACACGAAATTATGTCGGGACGACCTATTGTGGTAGCTTGTACTCAGCGTTTGCGCCCTTTTATGTGGCGATGGTGCATTTTAATCTCCCCGAAGGTCATATTGCTTGGGATAAGTCGGTGACGGTGCATTTCAAGAAGCCGGGACGTGATACCCTGTATGCTAAGATGAAGCTAGAGCAAGCTGAGATTGATAGCATCTTGGACGACTTGCAAGTCAAGCGTGCGACAGAACGCACTTATACGGTGGACATCATGAATGCTGAGGGTGACATCCATGTGTCATTTGATGAGGTGGTGTATATTCGTCGTCCGAGTCCGGCTGTTCGTCAGCGAAGCTAAGCCAATGTATCCCATGGGTCGGCATGGAAGCGTTGTACCTCAATGAGATAGCCGTTGGGGTCTTTCACAAAGAAGTGATAAATCTTATAGTCTGGATGGTCTTTGGGCGGAGATTCAGTTTGAACGGAATGTGAGGTGATACGTTCATACCAGCCATCAACATCCGGCGTGACGATCGTGAAGATGACTCCGTGTGGAGGTTCGGGGGCTGTTTCGCGTTCACAGATGCCGACGTAGGCTTTTGTGCCTACAACATGGTAGATGCGACATCCACCTTGATCGAGAGCCAATCGCAATCCGAGTACATCTTCATAGAAGGGTGCAGATTGGGACATCTCGCGGGTGTAGAGGAAGGTAATTTGGGAGTCTACGGGTAACTTATGGGTCATTGATTCGCCTTAAAAGTTTGAAATTGGTTTGTGTTTCATTTGATAAAATTTTACCGTCGCGCGGAACATATATGTTTTCGACGGTTGGCAGGCGCGTTCCCGTCGTAGCGACGGATAAGGTTAGAATTCCGTTTGATTTAGATTTCAGATGACAGATTTTAGACACCAGATTGTTAGCTATCATCTGTCAACAGGTGAGCTATCAGGATTGTTAAGGTGCAGTACTTGAGGGTATAGCGTATCACGAAACCGGGTTTGGTGCGGTTATAATTACCAAACATTTGTTCTTATTTGTTTAATCTATTGAACTATACATCGATACCTCGTCGTGCGAATTTAGATTCGAGTTGAGCACGGGTATCTGCCATGGAACGCTCGATATAAGGGAAGCCAAGCCATGCATTCATTAGACCGAATAAGCCCCCTGTTATCACGCGGAAGATGGGTTCTGTCTCGCGGACTGCCCACCATTCAAAGGGGGGATAGCTGAGTAATTGACTAAAGCCGTCGATACCGATGGGTCCCAATCCCAAGAAAATATAAAGCAAGAAAGGGACGGGACGAATTCGATAACGGAAGCGCGAGTAGATTATTCCCCCGACGAATAAGCCCATGTAGATAAATAAATCACGCTGGCAAACAGCCGTTTTGAAGCCGAAGTCTTCATTGCCGACAAAATGGCGGGCGGCGATTTGCTGAGTCACAGTGAATTCTGCTAGGTCTTGAGTCGTCACAGTATCCACCTGTCCGCCCTGATTGTATATGGGATAAAAAGCGCGATAATAGGCAACGAAGGCTTCTGAAGTGGGTGCGAGTTCATCGAAAGAGTTTAAACCCGTGCCAGCCACGTCTCTGGGATAGACGGGTTGTTCTCCGAAGAGGAAAAAGGAGCGAAAGGCAAATTGATGACACATCGGACTATAGAGTGTGTAAATCACATTGGCAGGTCCGAAAAGCCCAGCTCTGGCGAGGACAGGTGCAAACCAAGGCAGAGACGCGAAGATACCCACAACAACGAGAACAATAGTGAGCCAATTGCGTGAGAGTTTGAGCAAACCGATGTTGAGTTTGATTGCCAAAGGGCTGGGTTGTTTTTGTGTCATCTTAGGACTTTTCCATCAATAGTTCTATTCGATTGCGGAGCGTATTTTCACTCACCGCACCATAAAACACGTCGGTGATAATGCCCTCTGGTGAAATGATGAAAGTGGATGGTTCACCACGCAGTTGATAGCTTGCAACAACATCCCCTTGTTCGTCAAGGATAATGTCGAAGGTTAAGCCCATTTCATTCACCCATTGCTCGACGATTGGGCGCGATTCACCGATATTGACAGCAACAATGCGGACGTTCTGATTAGCATATTCCTCGTGAAGTGTCTGCAAAATTGGCATTTCAGCACGACAGGGTCCGCACCATGTCGCCCAAAAATTGAGAATGACGACTTGTCCGCGTAAATCCATCAGTTGAAAGTTATCGGTAGTGAGAGATGGATTGGAAAAGCGAGGCGCGATGGCATTGCGTTCTGGTGCGACGATGCCCTCCCCTTCTATGATGAAGCCTGTGTAGTCGGTGCGTAGAGGGAGTCCGGTGGTTAGGAGAATGGCAATGCCTGCTATCAGCAATAGTGATGCTATAAAAACAGTTAGATATTTATGTAAGCGTGTCATTGAGAAAATGAAAAGGCGCATAGTTTTTACTATACGCCTCGAATAGTTGAACCTGATTATTATCCGTCGGTTGCGAGTGCTTCATCAAGAAATTCTTGAATCTGCGTTTCAGTCATCAGTCCGAAATGACGCGCCACAATGATGCCATCGGGGTCAAGGATGTAGGTGCTGGGGCGGGTGCGAATACCATAGAGATTTTCAATCGAATTATCCTCATCCAAGCTAAGTTGGAAGGTCAAGCCGAACGCTTCACGGAACTCGCGGATGGCTTCAAAGGTATCTTGCCCAGCGACGGCATGGATCATAAAGCCACTGTCTTGGTGTTCCTCAAAGGCTCGTT
>JANQRM010000068.1 GCA_028284565.1 Anaerolineae bacterium
ATGGTGTACTCCTCATCATATTTCGCCCAAATATTAATGTTAAAACCTGCACCTTAAAACATCACCGTTCCATCATCCAGCCGTTGCAAATCGTCAGCCGACAACTTCAACTCCGTTGCACCCACCAACGCGGACAACTGCTCAATCGAGCGTGTCCCGATGATCGGCGAAGTCACAACTGGTTTCGCCAAGAGCCATGCTAAGGCGATTTGTGCTATCGGAACAGCATTTTGATTGGCAATTTCCATCATCACATCTAGCGCGTTGTAAGCATCGTCATTATCAACGAGCTTTTGAATCAAGCCGGATTGTCGACGTGTGGTATCGGGGTCACGATTATCGCGCGTATATTTCCCTGTCGCAAACCCCGCCGCGAGTGGACTATAGGGGATGACCCCTACGTATTGGTCAAGGCAGGCTTCAGCAAGTTCACGCTCAAACTCCGCCCGATTGAACAGGCTATAATGCGGTTGGATGCTCTCATAACGCGAAATCTTCTGCACATCGCTTGCCCACAGCGACTTCATCAACCGCCATGCCGGATAGTTGCTACACCCTAAATAGCGCACCTTGCCCGACTGCACGAGATGATCTAAGGCAATCATTGTCTCTTCAATTGGAGTTTCCGCGTCATACCAATGCGTCTGGTACAGGTCGATATAGTTTGTCTGCAAGCGTTGTAAGCTATCTTCCACCGCCTGAATGATGTGATGCCGACTCAAACCTTGTCCATTCGCGCCGTCCCACATCTCACCGCGCACTTTGGTCGCAAGGATGACCTGCCGACGGTCTTTCGTCTTCAGCCATTTGCCGATGATCCGTTCTGAATCTCCGCCTGTATTGCCGTCAATCCAGCGCGAATAGATGTCTGCTGTATCAAAGAAGTTGATGCCCTTGTCTAACGAATAATCCATAATCGAAAACGAATCAGCTTCGGAGACTGTCCAGCCAAAGGTCATCGTTCCCAAGCAAAGTTGGCTCACTTTTAAGCCTGTGCGTCCCAAACGACTGTATTGCATAATTGACTTTCCTCTCATGATGTATCAGTAAGAAATTTACAATACGATTCTAATATAGCTTCTATATAAGCCTTGATACAATACAACACTAGCTTGCCCTCTTAAGGTAAGAGCTGGCGGTATGCTATAATTGAATAAGGAAACAATGCGAAGTGAGGCATGATGTTTAGAAATATAGTCAAAAAGGTATTCGGCGACCCGATGGAACGCGCCATCAGCGAATACCGCGAGGTCATTGAGCGCATCAACGAGCTTGAACCGAGTGTGCAAAAACTCAGCGACGATCAACTCAAAGCCAAAACCCAAGAATTCAAAGATCGCTTTGCCAATGGCGAAACCTTGACCGATATATTGGTTGAAGCCTTTGCCGTCGTGCGGGAAGCCTCTGTGCGGACGATTGGCTTGCGTCATTACGATGTGCAACTCATCGGCGGGATGGTACTTCATGAAGGGCGTATCGCCGAGATGAAAACGGGGGAAGGGAAAACACTTGTTGCTACCCTACCGCTTTATCTCAATGCCCTCACAGGCAAAGGCGCGCACCTCGTCACCCCCAACGATTACCTGAGTAAGTATGGTCTACAAACGATGGGACCCATCTACACTTTCTTGGGATTATCCGCCGCCGTTATCCAAAACACAGGTGGTCAACCCGACACAGGTTCTTATCTATTCGACCCCGACTTCTTCTCTGATGATGCCCGTTATCAGAATCTGCGTCCCATTAGCCGTCGGGAAACCTATGCTTGTGACATCACCTATGGCACAAACAATGAATTTGGCTTCGATTACCTCCGCGATAACATGGTACTCACCAAA
>JANQRM010000071.1 GCA_028284565.1 Anaerolineae bacterium
CCTCATCGACAAAATCTGTTGCTCAATGAGTTGGTGAAATGGCTCACGGCACAACGAGAGCGTTTTCATGGCTCCCTCAATTTTGTGCATGGCTTAACCCTGTTCGCGCAAGGATCAACGATGCTTCATTATTCACGTGATTTTGTGGAAGTACGCTGGTTTTCGCCGGGCTTTTGCATTATCGAGCAAGGTGAAGTGGCGAAAGACCTCTATGTTATTTTATCTGGGACCGTGAAAGTGATTGCAGAAGACGAAAAGGGACAATCTCATCATCGTGCCGATTTAACAGTGGGTGATTTCTTTGGTGAAACAGGCATTGCCTCATCCTCTCCTCGCAACGCGCATGTAATTGCGAAGGATTCGGTGACTTGCCTCGTATTTTCACCCGGTGAACCCTCAAGTTTTTTGGGACGTGGGCAAGATGCGAGCTTGGGTGATGCCTATGAACTAACTCCAGCAGATGTTGAAACAACGCCAGCAACCCATGCGATTGATGTCCGAGATTTCATTCATCAGAAGATTTCAGCTGTCGCCGCCCATCATACGCAATATCCAATTGAGCCAGATATGTTCCCCGAACCAATGCTGAAAACCATCTTTGGGATTGAATACTTTACTTGTGTGTATCCAAAACCAGAGTTGAAGACGATTCTATAACGCAACTTGTGCGGACTGTACCATCTCGACCAAATCCTGACCAAAATACGAGTATAATAAAACATATTGTTTGAAAGGCTATTTCTCTCATGAATCAACTCTGTCCATGTGAACGATGTCAGATTGAAGGACAATAAATCATGCACCAGACGATTGCGATTGACTCCCAATTGATTGCTCGCTTGAACGCCCAACTCCAAGCGGGTGAAGCCCACTATGCCTCTGCAGAAGCTAATTTTCATCAAAGTTATCCTGAATATCAATCCACTCAGAAGCTCGATGACTTACGACAAGATGAATACCATCGCTTAGATGAAGGGGGACATATCTATCTCGACTATACAGGCGGTGGACTCTATGCCAGTTCGCAGTTGCAAGCACATATGGAGATGTTGATGCGTGGAGTCTATGGCAATCCACATTCGGTGAATCCGACCTCAATGGCGGCGACAGAACTCGCAGAACAATGCCGACGATATGTAGCCGAATTCTTTAATGCTGATTTGGAGGAATACGCTGTCATCTTTACACCCAATGCCAGTGGCGCACTCAAGTTGGTCGGTGAGAGTTATCCCTTTAATGAAAACGGGCAGTATGTGCTGACCTTTGACAATCACAATAGTGTGAATGGGATTCGGGAGTTTGCTCATATGCATGATGCCCCTGTGACCTATTCGCCGGTAATTCCGCCAGATTTACGCATTGATGAAGATGCGCTACTTGCACATTTGGACAACGCGATTCCGAATGGGAACAACCTCTTCGCTTATCCAGCGCAGAGCAACTTCAGCGGGGTTCAACATGACCTCAAGTGGATTGCAATTGCTCAAGAAAAAGGTTGGGATGTATTACTGGATGCGGCGGCGTTTGCGCCCACGAATCGGCTGGATTTGAGCATCTATAAGCCGGACTTTGTAACCCTCTCCTTCTATAAGATGATGGGCTATCCCACAGGCGTTGGTGCGTTGATCGCGCGTCGTGATACCTTGCGTAAGTTACATCGTCCTTGGTTTGCAGGTGGCACGATTGAGATTGCCTCAGCATCGGCAGATGATTTTATCCGCGCAGAAGGCGAGGCGGCATTTGAAGATGGCACGATTGATTATTTGAATTTACCAGCAGTTGAGATTGGTTTACGGCATCTTCATTCAGTCGGGATAGATTGCATCCATGAGCGTGTGTTTTGTTTGACAGGCTATCTGTTAGATGAATTAGTCGCATTGCGTCATGACAATGGCAAACCGCTGATTACATTGTATGGTCCTGCCGAGAATGTCATGCGTGGCGGGACACTCTCCATGAACTTCTATGATCCAGACGGCAAAGTCTTTGATTATCGCTTGGTTGAAGGTTTAGCCAATGAGATTAATATCTCCCTACGGACAGGCTGTTTTTGTAACCCCGGCGCGGGGGAAACTGCCCACAATGTAACCGTCGAAGAGATGCGCGACTGTTTTAATGACCCAGACCGCATGACCTTTGAACGGCTGGTGGTTGTACTCACTCAACATGGTCATGATGGCATTGGGGCGGTGCGAGTTAGTGTGGGGGTAGCGACGAACTTTGCCGATGTTTATGCTTTCGTCCAATTTGCGAAGTCCTTGCTGAATGTGCCGTCACCGGGGATTTATGCGACGAATAACCATTGAACGGCTTGACCATCTGGTGCTTACAGTTCGTGACATTCAAGCAACGTGTGATTTTTATCAGCGTGTCTTGGGCATGGAAATCGTCACCTTTGGCGAGGGACGGAAAGCCCTGTGCTTTGGTCAACAGAAGATTAATCTCCATCCAGCCGGGAATGAATATGAACCGAAAGCGACACATCCGACGGTTGGTTCTGCTGATTTGCGCTTGATTACATCCTTACCCATGACAGAGGTGTTGACACATCTAGCAGAGTGTAATGTCGAACCCCTTTTCCCACCGTCTCGGCGGACAGGCGCAATCCATCCCTTAGAATCGGTCTACTTCCGCGATCCCGATGGCAACTTAATCGAAGTCTCGAACATCATAGAGGAATAACATGGCACCTATCCAAGTTGAAAAAGACGGTGTGGTGACGATCATCACGCTTACTCGACCACATCGGCGGAATGCGATTAACGGCGAGACAGCGCAGGCATTGCGTGAGGCATGGTGGGCATTTGACCAAGACGACAATCAGCGTGTTGGGATTCTGACAGGTGGGGATGAAGTCTTCTGTGCGGGTGCTGACCTCAAAGAAATCGAATCACTCAATCTGAATGATGATTTTGGTCCCTTAGGGTTTACGCGCTTATCTGTGAGCAAACCAACAATTGCGGCGATTGCTGGTTATGCGGTGGCAGGGGGATTGGAACTCGCTTGCTGGTGTGATATACGAGTTGCGGATGCGTCCGCCTTCTTCGGCTGTTTGGAGCGTCGATTCTCTGTGCCACTCGTGGATGGTGGAACGGTACGTTTGCCACAGATAGTAGGTTTGGGGCGTGCGCTTGATCTCATCCTCACTGGACGTTTGATTGACGTGCAAGAAGCTTATCAGATGGGCTTGGTGAATCGGGTAGTGCCAAAAGATGAGCATTTATCAACAGCTATCGACATTGCCAAACAACTTGCCGAATTTCCTCAATCTGCCATGCTGAATGACCGTCGTTCAGTGTATGCAAGTCTCGGCAAATCCTTAGATGAAGCTCTCGGCATTGAAGCGGGCATCGGGCAAGAAACATGGGCAAGTGGCGAAGGAATCGCTGGCGCAAAATCGTTCAGTGAGGGCAAAGGACGTAAAGGGCAGTTTTAGGTCTCGGGTATAAGCATCATCTTCGGTTCAGGAATTATGCCATCCATTTCCAGCATTGTCTCGAACCATAGTTCTTTAGCTTCGTCTAGGTTTGCAAGGGCTTCGGCTTGCGTATCACCATCTGTCATACACCCCTTGAGTAGGGGAATACGAGTATACCATTCCCCTTCATCCCCTTGTTGGAGTTCGATCACATAAGAGAGATTCATATAGTATGAGACATCTTTATTCGTCATTACTGTCTTCCTCACTGTCTTGCTCTAATTCTATCATAAGATCAATCAGCTGAAGTGCTTGTCGAATATAAACAATACGTATGGGGCGACGATACGGTATCACTAGTGTATGAACTTCATCATCTATTTTCACTGAAAATGTATGATGACTGCCTCGACTACGAATTAATTTGATGCCATAGTCATTTAAGACAGCTTGTAAATCATTAAATCGCACATTCTTCGGGTTTTGTCGAATTTTCTGGAGACGTTTTTCGCGTTTAGTCATAAGGTCTATTTTCAAAGCCGATGATTTTTATCAGAATTTAACATCTTTTTGCTCATTCGATGGAACGGAATCGAAGGTGTGGGTGTCCTATGTTATAGAATAAACTCAATTAACAACGGAGATAAGATGACAACACGATTGATACTCATTTTCACCCTGCTACTCGCATTCGGAAGGTCGCTCCACGCGCAGGACAACGGCAATTGCGATGGACTGACGGGCATCACAGTGGGCAGTTTTGTCAGTGTGACCGCCGGACAACCCAATAATGTACGGAGCGTGCCAGATTTAGAGAGTGAAATCATTGGGCAATTCCCGACAGGTGCAGTGGCACAGATAATTGGTGGACCGATTTGTTCAGATGGCTTTCGTTGGTGGCGCATCAGCAATGAGGTGCTATCCGGTTGGACAGCGGAAGGCGATGATGGGGTGCCATGGTTGGCGCATTTGACACAATCGCCCTTCTTGAACAATTGTCCCCTGCCACCACGCCTGATATCAGGGCAACAAGGTCGCGTATTACCCGGTGACCCCAATGCTCTACGGAATGGACCTGATACAAGCAATACACAGGTTATCGGACGGATTTTGGGCAATGAACGCTTCTGGGTGTTGGGTCCCAGTATTTGCGGAACAGACAGGCGACGCTGGTATCCAGTAAATGCAAATGGCATACTCGGTTGGACGGCGGAAGGTGAAAATGCTACCTATTGGGTCGAACCCCTTCCATCAGACTTGCCCCCGATTGTCTTCCCCGACCCCACAACCGTGGATTGTAATTTACCGTCTCGTATCTCAGTGGGTGATTTTGTCACACTCAGTCCCGGACCCTCGAATAATATCCGTCTGCGTCCAAGCCTTGATGCCAACGTGATCGGCTCGTTTTCGACAGGTAATTTGATGCAAGTGATTGGTGGTTCTGTTTGTGCCAATGGTCTACGATGGTGGCGGGTTGCCGATGCGCTCTTCAATGGTTGGACAGCTGAGGCAGGCGATACGGAATACTGGCTGATTCCACTCGTTCAATCCCCCTTCTTGAATAACTGCCCACTTCCGCCACGCTTGATTACCGGCAACCAAGCACGAGTCTTGCCCGGCGAACCGAATGTCATTCGCAATGGACCGGATGTGTCTGGAACACAAGTGATAGGTCGCATACCGGGCAGTGCAGAGATTCTCGTCTTAGGCACAAGCCTCTGTGGGACAGATGGACGACGTTGGTATCCCATCAGTTACAATGGCACACTCGGATGGACAGCAGAAGGTGAAGCCAATACCTATTGGATAGAACCCCGCTAACATTCCTTCACAGCTTTTGTAAGGGCGATTCGCGCTGGCGTAGACACATCAGACAATCGCCCCTACTTTATCAAGATATGCCAACTTTCGTCTATTTTGCCCAATTGCCAAATCGGTGTTTATCGCTCATAATGTTTCCTGTTGGTTCACTATGGTTCAATAAAGGTGTTGTTGTGCAAGTTTTTCAAACAGGTTTTATAAGAGTTCAGGCTCCTATTCGTCGGGTGTGGAAACACACGTCGCATACCACCCTATTTGAATACCTGCAAGGACCACATGATGAATCCACTACAAGGCAGACTCGTCGGGAAGGCGAGCGAATTTGAAGATGCAAGAAACATTGGACTAGGCAAACGCATGATGCGCTGGATTAAGCGTGACTCTTACGAACTGGTCAATTTTGAGGAACTGACCGAGCAATTGTGTATCTATGGGCAACACGATGCGGGAGTGCATCCCATCCCATTATGCCAAATCGTGGGGTCAGTCGGACGCGACCATGCCTTTGACCGTGAGTTTCGTCCAACCAGCAACGACACGCGAGAACGCTGGCAGGGTATTGAACGCGCCCTGAACAACGATAAACCCTTACCCCCGATTGATGTGTATCAAGTGGGCGAGCTGTACTTCGTGATTGATGGCAACCATCGCGTTTCAGTCAGTCGATGGCAGGGACGCGCCTATATTGATGCCCATATCATCAATCTGGAGACGGATACAAGCCTGCGAAATACAACAGAGGCACGCGCGGTTCTCCTGCTTAATGATACAAAATCCTAACCGAAGGCAGGGAGAGGTTGATTCTCCCTGCTTTTCTTCCGATAAACCTTACAGTTTCCAAACTTTGTGATTTTTTTCGCTAGCTCCCCTTGAATCGCCTTTCAGATTATGTTAAATTTTAGCCACAACATAAGAGTTTTATTAAAAAACACTTTTGCAATTGCGCTCAACACAGGTTGGGCGTTTTGCATTTCTAGGGGAATCACGTGCATTCTCCAAATCCACCGAAACCTTTTCCCCACACAACCCTCTACATCAGTAGAACCACCCATACACAAGGCAGGTCATGACCATGTTGCTGATTGTGTTACCGGATACAACTTCCGATGAGGAGTTGGTATCCCGCTTGCAAAAAGGCGACCAGAAGGCGGTGATTCTGGCGTATGAACGCTACTTCACGCCACTATACTACTATGCGCGCCTCAAGCTCGGAGATGCCACCCAAGCTGAAGACATTGTGAGTGAGGTCTTTGTCAAGCTCGTCTCGACATTGGGGACACACAGCGCACCCCGCACCCACTTACGCGGATGGCTGTTCCGGGTAGCTCGCAATCAGATTGCTGATTCGTATGGGAAACGAGATTCGTTACCTTTGGATGATGTGGAGGAATGGATGCCAGCCCCAGATAGTAGCAATCCAGAAATGCAATTGGGCGATGTCTTTGAGATAGACCGTGTGCGTCATGCGCTAAGGATGCTCAAAACCGACCATCAAGAAGTGTTGATATTACGCTTTGGACAACGCCTGAGTTTACAAGAAACCGCCGAATTGATGGACAAAAGCGTCAGTGCCATCAAGTCGCTTCAGTTCCGTGCAATGGACACCCTGCGACAAATTATGTTGCAACCGAATTTGGAGGCGAGCAATGGCTAACCGTGATTTAATCAACGCCTTCGATGATTGTATTGACCGTCTGAATGAAGGGGAATCGCTCGATTCCATACTCGCCGATTACCCCCACGATGCCGACTATCTGCGTCAGTTGCTGATGTTGGGTGATGGAGTCTATCAAGCACATCAGACGAATGGCGATGCCCTGACAGCGCGGGAACGCGGACGTGCCAAACTCATGCGCGCCATGTCCGATAAACCCAAGCGCAAACCAATACGCAATACCCGCAATTGGTTCCTGCCCTTGTCAGCTGTGGCGACCTTAACGTTGTTGATTATAGGCGGGGCATTGTTGCTTCCGTCACTGTCAAATGCTACCCCAACTCAATTGACATCTACAGCAATAGCTCTAGCCAATTCAACAGGCGAGGGGCAAATCAACCAAACAGCAATAGCAATGGCTCCTACAGTGCTACCACCTACAGCGACACCAATTGGCATTGATTTCTTTGAGTTAACCGCAACCCAGCCGGTGCTGAATGCGACTCAAACATCTGTACCGCTGATTGTAGGCGCGACTTCCTTCCCGACACTCACCTCAACACCTGTGCCGAATATCGTGGTAGGTGCAACCGGGACACCCTTTGGAATTCCCAGCGTAACCGCGACAGGCACACCAACACCTTTACCTTCAGCCACTGCATTGGGAACGATGGCTCCTGAGATTGTCCCAACCTCCATTGCAGACATGCCAGAGAGTACCTTACCTCCCACTTGGACTCCAGCTCCGGGTAGCGGTGGTGGCACAACGACAGGCTCAACAGGATTGCCCGACACGGGGGGTGGTACAACAGGCGGAGGTGGCGGACTGCCTCCTTCAGGGACAGCTGTTGCTGTTGTACCCGCGACGATGATGCCGCCGACATTGCCTGCCCAACCCCAACTCAACCCACTCAATGCAGGTGAAATCGACGACAACGCCATGTGGGATAACTACCTACGCTACCGCAACAACTTCTTACAAACAGGCATTTCCGTCAATGATGTCGATGTGACCAATCGCAAAATCATCACCGTGACGGATGCTCAAGGCTTGCCGCTATTGGGTGCAACCGTGCAAATCTTCGATGAACAAACCCTCATCGCAGAATCGACCACTTATGCGGATGGACGGACACTCTTCTTCCCGAATCGCTATGCCCTTTCTGCCAATACTCAGTCTTATCGGCTGGTCGTGCGGAAAGATAATGCAGAACAATTGTTGAGCCTCGACCCTAATGGCGCATCCCAAATTGGCGTGCAACTCACCGATGTGAATCAGAATCGCCAAAACGTCACGCTCGATGTGCTGTTCTTGCTCGATGCCACGGGCAGTATGGCAGATGAAATTCAGCAATTACAAAATAATCTGCTCTGGATTTCCTCACAGATTGATGCACTCGGCGGTGTGAATGTCCGCTATGGCTTGGTGACCTATCGGGATCGTGGGGATGCCTATGTCACACAGTCCTATGAATTCACACCCGATGTCAATATCTTCCAAGCGAGTTTGAATAGCGTCCGTGCCGATGGTGGTGGCGATACACCCGAATCGCTCAATGAAGCCCTGCATCAAGCCGTACAGAACATGGCATGGCGGGATAATGACACCGTGAAACTCGTCTTCTTGGTTGCCGATGCACCGCCCCATCTCGATTATCCCGATGACTTCAACTATGCCGAGGAAATGCTCATCGCCTTAGCCAATGGCATCAAGATTCACCCGATTGCATCCAGTGGCTTGGATCAACAGGGCGAGTATATCTTCCGCCAGATTGCCCAGACAACCTTCGGACATTTCATCTTCCTGACCTACGATGGCGGGGTTCCCGGCACAACAGGAGATGATCGCCCCGACCTCGGTGTCGGCAATCCCGATAGTGCCGATGGGGTACTTGATGGCGATGGCTACACCGTAGAACGGCTCGATGAAATCGTCCTGCGCCTCATCACCGACGAACTCGCTATCCTACGCGGAGAATAACATCTCATCCGCAAGATTCGCGCGATAAAGCTCCCCTCCCTAAGACTTGGGGAGGGGGAAGTCGGGGTGTAGAAGATGAGTATCTATGCCATCTATGCCTGACTGGGGGTGGGGATTGTTTGCCCACCAAATCACAACCAATCGAACTAACTGACCTGAATCGACACACTCAAGCGACTTATCGGAATTCACGGACAACTTGACATACATCGAAATACGATATATGGTATCAATACATCGAAATCATATATATAGTAGAGAATCATGAAGAAGAAGCATCAATCCAAACGTCCGTATCTCATTGGTTTCATGCTGATAATATCCATCGTTGTCATCACAGTAATTGTGATAGTCGCTTTGCTTGCACCTGCTCTAAGCAACACCTATGTATGTGAGATGAATCTCTTTAATGGGTAAATCAATTAGACAGATAGAGAGGAATCATGAAGAAGAAGCATCAATCCAAACGTCCGTACCTCATCGGCTTTGCGCTGATTATCGCCGTGATTGGGGTCACAGTCTTTGTCATACTCGCATTACTTGGACCTGCTATAGGTAATGTCTTTTCCAACATTGTTGGGCAATTTGATGGGGCAAGCAATGGCTACGTGTACTCACCAAATTCACAGTCAAATGGAACGTCTAATCTTGTGACCGTTCCGGTTTTGATGACGGCGACACCCTTACCTTTACCCACTGCATCACCACCTGCGGCAATCCAGAATTCATCTATTGAAATGACAGCCACAACCTTAGCTAACATTTTTGCATCGACTCCAGAAGGGACACAAGGATCAGTTGGAGGACAAGCGCAGGGGACGCCTATAGCAGCTCAAGGAGGAGGATTACCGGATACTGGTGGTGGAGTTGCCAGCCCGCCGACTCCATTACCCCCCACAGCCGAACCCATCTCACCTCCCGATATGTTCTTTGAGGATTACGGCGTGAATCCCTTTATCGACACGGAAGACGACCATCTCAGCACCTTTGCGATGGATGTCGATACCGCCTCCTATACGCTGGCACGGAATTATCTACTGAATGTTGGTCAATTACCCCCACCCGATGCCATCCGTCCCGAAGAGTTCATCAACTACTTCCCCATGAATTACGCCTCCCCAGAAAACAACGATGCCTTTGCCATTCATCTGGATGCCATGCCAGCCCCCTTTGGCTATGATGACCATTATCTCTTGCGTGTCGGCATTCAGGGGAGTTATATCCTCAACGACCAACGCGACCCCGCCTTGCTTATCTTCGTGATTGATGTCTCTGGCAGTATGGACGGCGAAACACGGCTGGGTATGGTGAAAGAGTCTCTGCGGATACTCGTCAATGAGTTGAGCGAACAAGACCGTGTGGGCATCGTCATCTATTCTAATGAAGCGCGCGTCGTTCTCAATCCCACATCAGCAAATGATACAAACCGTATCCTCGACGCGATTGACTCCCTCCATACCGAAGGCAGTACTTATGCCGAAGCAGGCTTACAGCTGGGCTATCAATTGGCTAGTGACAACATGCGCGACGATGAAATCACGCGGGTGATTTTACTCAGTGATGGGGTTGCCAATGTCGGACAAACCGGACCCGATGCCATCTTGCAGTCAGTCGATGATGCAGTTGAACAAGGCATTACGCTGAGTACCATCGGCTTCGGTATGGGCAACTTCAATGATGTGCTGATGGAACAGTTGGCGAATGATGGCGACGGCAATTACTACTATGTTGATAACCTGCGAGAAGCGCGCCGTGTCTTCCAACATAACCTGACCAGCACGCTCCAAGTCATTGCCTACGATGCCAAGATTCAGGTCGATTTCAACCCCACCGTAACAGACCGCTATCGCCTCATTGGTTATGAAAACCGCGCCATTGCCGATGACGACTTCCGCAATGACACCGTCGATGCAGGCGAAGTCGGTGCTGGTCATAGCATCACTGCCCTCTATGAACTGGCTCTCGAAGATACCGATTCGGATGGCGTGATAGCCACCGTACATATCCGCTATCAAGATGCCGAGACAGAAGGCATTGTCGAAGTCACACAGATCATCACCACTGATGATTTGTCAACAGATGCCCCACTAGAATTGCAAGTCCTCGCAGGTGTCGCCGAATTCAGCGAACTCCTCCGCGAGAGCTATTGGGCGCAAGAGGGCAGTTATGGCGACCTGCTAGCCTATGTGAATCACTGGCGTGGCATGAGTCCCGAAGTCGATGAGTTCATCGCCATTGTGCAACGCGCCAATAGTTTGAGTGACGGATAGTTCATTCATCACAATAAGAGGGTATACATCGACTGTATACCCTTACGTAATTTGTACGCATTTTGAGAATTTCAACCCATCATATCTTGACCAGAATTCAAGTTAAAGTCTCAATAGGTTGATTCTCTTATCAATGTTGTCAATGTTGATTATTACTTTGTATTTCTCGTGATAAGTGAATCGTTATGGGTGTTTATTGGCGGGAAATGGACAGAATAGGTGTGTTTTAGGGTGTTTCAGGTCGTTTCTGCGGTTTTCCGAGATTTTTGTCCGCTGTTTTTGCCCTGTTTGGTTAGGAATCAATGTATATTGAAGTTGGTAATGTGTTAGAAAATGCCCCCAAATCGACACAATTGGCATCCATGAAATCTGCTTTTGAGTAATCAAAAAGAGCATACTCATTTGAATATGCTCTTCCAAATGTTATCGGAAGTCAGGATTTATCCAGCTGGTGCAAAGCGACTGGCATCCCAGATTTCGCCTGTTGCAGGCGTGAGAGGTGCGCCAGTGCCATCAGCTACCGTCAGTTGCCAATTTGTGAATTCACAGTCGGCTATATCGTCGTGTGTATTCGTATTAATGATAATGACATAGGTGAAATCGAAAGCAGACGTATCAATCGTCCCACTCTGCCCGATGTCAAAGGCTTGTGCTTGGCGACCTGCTTGGTCAACGCCGACGACCACCATAGTCAAGTTGGGTTGGTCAATGCTGAGGGTAAATGTCCCTTTGGCTTGCATTAGGACGTAATCCACACCCAGTTGCTGAACGCCGTTGGCTGTTGGGGTCACTGTGCCGACTCCATTGGCGAAACCGTCGACAGATACTCGCGCATCGAAACTACCTGCTAGTTCATAATCCAGCAACAGATTACGGATAGCAAAACGTGTCATGGCTTCTTGCGGAGTAGAGCCTTGTTCTGCCAGATAATCCCAGAGGAACTTCATGCCATCAATATCGCCTACCAGTTCCCATAAGCGGATAATCGAATTATCTCCAAAGTCGCGTGCTAAAGAATCAATGAATATCCACTCGGCATAAATACGATTGGAGAAATCGCCCGGTGCATTGCCAATACATTGACTTGGCGATTCAAAGAGTTCAACTACGTAGCCTGTTGCATCTTCGTCTTCAGTAAAGGTCTTGGTCTCCATCCATGTGGCGGTTGCTTCATAAATCCAGCCCATCGGCTCGTTGATGTCATAGCCAAATTGGATACTATGATGGAATTCGTGTGCCGCTGTTGCTCGCATAAGAGGCAGGGGTGGCTCACCCGTGTTGCTCATATCATTGTCTATCACCAAGAAGCTATACGCCGCCCAAATTTCTTCATAGGATGAATTTGGATTGTCGCCAACCAGACCGCCGGGTTCTGCAAAACCTAAAGCACCTTCATCTAAGGTTTCTTGGATATAGATGTCGAAACGTCCATCGCCACCTTCGCCACAGTCCGCTGGCGGGAGGGGCCAACCCAGTTCTTGTGTCTGGATTTTGAGGATGTCTTCAATGGAATTTTGGATGGCATCAATATAGCTGTTGGTTGCGCCATCGCGTCCTTGTTGAGTGTAATGGATGATGAAGTTTTGGGTTTCGCGGGTTAGTTCAGGACCGCTGAGGGTTGGGCGTTCCTGTAATTCGTCACAATCGGCTGTGTCTGAGCGGTCTCCACCTTCAACGGGAATATCTAAGCCTT
>JANQRM010000109.1 GCA_028284565.1 Anaerolineae bacterium
ATTTATTATCGTGAATCTGCTTTATGCGGGGTTCGCAATTGTCGTGCCTGTGTTGCTTGCTATCGGCTGGGACATCACCTATGAGATTGCCCGTCGCCAACGGTCTGAATTCTTGCTCGGCAGTGTCTCGAATGTGGCTCAACAACGGCTTATTCTGGATAAGATACTCCCTTACGTTGCGGAAGATATTCGTCATATTGTCCCTGATTCATTGGGGGGGATTTGGCTACGCAAAGAGAATCAGAAGAATATCGTCTTGGCACAACATTGGGCAGATGAACCCATGTCCTTAACCGGGTTGCTACGGCTTGCTCAACGTGCCGATACAACGGAAGAAGCGGTGGCAACCCCTACACAAGTGGCGATTCCCGTCATTTGGCAAGAACGTTTACTCGGTGTGTTCGCCTTACAACGGCAGGGGAACAAAAAACTCTCAAGTCGGGCAATTCGTTTACTGCATGATTTGGCAGAACAACTGGCTCCGCAATTAGAAAACTCGGTTCTATATACCGAAGTCCAGCAACAGCGCGATACCCTCGATGCGATACTGAAAGATTCACCAGCAGGCATCGTCGTGGTAAATGAAGACCTTGAGATTGAACGAACCAACCAAGCCTTCCATCGAATTGTCCAAGCCGATAACGGGGCAACACTTGGTAACTTCACTGAATTAATCAAACAACTCGACATGGATGAAAAGGTCTCTGCATCGCTTCTCGATCAATTGTCACAAAATCTGGGCTTTCGCATTGAAGAAGCTCAACTTGGGAATCGCACCTTTAACATTAGTGCCGCCCCCCTACAGGACTTTCATGATTGGGTCATCGTTTGGAGCGACATCAGCGAAGTATCCCAACTCAGTCGCCTCAAAACGCGCATGATACGCATGGCATCCCACGACCTCAAAAACCCACTCTCCCGTGTTTTGGGTTATTCAGAATTGATTCAAATGGATGAGAATCTCTCTGAGAGCCAAACACGTTTTATGGAATATATCGTGATGGCAGGGGAGGAAATGAACCGCCTGATTACCGAAATACTAGATTTAGAACAGCTACGATCAGGTGGTTTGGTTTTAGAGCAGGTCGATTTCGCGCAACTGACCAGAGAAGTTGTCTCTCGCCATGAACCCGATATGGAGCGTAAAAAGCAAACCTTCCAAGGCACGATTCCTGATAAAGTACAGATTGTGGGGGATTATCGCCAACTCTCTCAAGTCGTGACAAACTTACTAGGGAATGCTGTCAAATATACGCCAGATGAAGGGGCAATTAGCTTACAATTATCACTCGATGATAACAGTATCTTGCTTTCAATTGAAGACACAGGCTACGGTATCTCAAAAGAAGCACAAGAAAAACTCTTCACGGATTTCTATCGCGTACAAAGTGAAGCCACCTCGCATATTAGTGGCACAGGCTTGGGCTTGAGCTTGGTTAAATCGGTTGTCACAGCCCATCAAGGCGAAGTTTGGGTCGAAAGTGAAGAAGGCAAGGGCAGTACCTTTAGTGTTTCATTACCTATCTTGAAAGAAAATATCACTCATGAATTATCGCCTGATGACGATACTCCTACTTTTTTCTAGCTCCATTTTATTGTCATTTGCACAAACCACCTATGTTGCCACTTTAACTGTAACCTACGACCAAGTGGAGTTATTACGGACAGGTGCATCCAATTGGTTGCCTTTGTCCGAAGGGGCGGTTGCACCATTTGGTGAAGGCGATCAATTGCGGACATTGGAGCGCGGGCGAGTTTTATTAAACTTCAACGGTGAACTCGATTTGCTCATTCTCAGCGGGTCTGAATATCAACTGAACACCTTCGATATTGAAGACGAGGAAACCGTAATAGAAGCCTCCCTCAATGGCGTGGCGATTCAGCGAATTGATGATGCGAATTTTGCTAACTATCTTCTCCAACTCCGCTACGTGGATATTACAACGCCTGCTGAGTGGATGGGGATCTGGACAGAACCGGATGAACCCGATGCCATTATGGTCGCCAGTGGTGAAGCCACCCTTGTCAATGTTGGCAACGAGATTGTCCTCAATGAAACAGAAGGTATCTTTGTCATGCAAGATACGGTGGAGATGAACAAAATTGACCCGCCACTGAATCCAGCGCGGTTAGAAGCATCTATTCGCGGCTGTGAAGGTGTGATTCAAACGGAGGGTGGCTTATCGCTTCGAGTGCGAAATGGTCCCGGTTTGGGCTATCTGGAGCAAGGACTCATTGAAGATGGCACACCGGTTGAGTTGGTGGGCATCAATAATTTCAGCAGTTGGTATCGGATGCAATACCTCAGCGGTTTTGGTTGGATGCAAGCCCTTGCCATTGAAACCACCTGCAACCGACTCGATTCTTTCCCCAACGATTTTATTGAGTCCATTCGCTTTGTTACCAATGCAGACGAGATGGAAGTGACCATCCTCGAACCCTTCTATGGCTTACCACTATTTGATGGATTCTTCTACCGCTTCGACCAAACGCCTTAATTCGATGTACGGTTTCTGAGACTCAACACGTCTTTCTCATAGGAATTCAAGCAAGCCTTGCTATACTTCACCTATGATAAACCCTGACATGAAAGAGAGAGACGGATGAGTACCGATTTGCAAACCCTCGCCATTAACACCATACGAACCCTATCCATGGATGCTGTGCAAAAAGCCAATAGTGGACATCCCGGCTTGCCGATGGGAGCCGCGTCGATGGCATATATGCTGTGGATGAATCACCTGCGCTTTAATCCCAAAAATCCCAACTGGGCGAACCGTGACCGTTTCGTGCTGAGTGCAGGGCATGGCTCGATGCTACTCTACTCACTCTTGCATCTCACAGGCTATGACCTCTCACTGGACGATTTGAAGAACTTTCGCCAGTGGGAAAGCCCGACTCCTGGACATCCTGAATATGGGGAAGCTCCCGGCGTAGAAACCACCACAGGTCCCTTAGGGCAAGGCGCAGCGACAGCAGTGGGCATGGCACTCGCAGAAGCCTATCTTGCGAATCACTTCAACCGCGACCAAAAAGTCGTTAACCATTTCACCTATGCACTCGTCAGTGACGGCGACTTGATGGAAGGGGTGTGTATCGAAGCCTCAGCATTAGCCGGACATTGGGGCTTGGGCAAGCTCATCTTCCTCTATGATGACAATGAAATCACGCTTGATGGCGATGCGGATATGACCTTCACTGAAGACATCCAACAACGCTACGAGTCGATGGGCTGGCATACTGTCCGCGTGTCCGATGGCAACGACCTATCGGCGATTGATAATGCCATCAATGAAGCTAAATCGGTCACGGACAAACCATCCATCCTCCTCATCCGCACCATTATCGGCTATGGCAGTCCCAATAAAGCGGGGACAAGCGATGCACATGGCTCACCCTTGGGCGAAGAGGAAGTCAAACTTGCGAAGGATGCACTTGGCTGGGGAACACACGACACCTTCTACATCCCCGGCGAAGCACTCGAACACTTCCGCACAGCCGTTGATAAAGGCGCAGAAGCGGAATCTAACTGGAACGACATCTTCAACGCATGGTCGCAAGCCAACCCTGAACTCGCCGATGAATGGCACACCGTCTGGAAAGGTGGTCTCCCCAACGGCTGGGATAGTGATTTACCCAACTTCGACGATAAAGACTCAATGGCGACACGTAATGCACTCGGTGAGGCACAAAACGCCATTGCCAAACACATCCCGACCATGATTGGGGGCGATGCCGACCTCGCTGGCAGTACGAAGACCTTGATTAAAGGTGCAAACAATACGGGACACGGAAACGCCACCGAGCGTAACGTTCGCTTTGGTGTGCGTGAGCATGGCATGGGCGCGATTGTGAATGGGCTGGCATTACATGGCGGAATCGTCAAACCCTTCAGCGCGACCTTCTTGACCTTCAGCGATTACATGCGCGGGGCGATTCGCTTGGGGGCGTTGATGGACATCCCAACGGTGTATGTGTTCACGCATGATAGCATCGGCTTGGGAGAAGATGGTCCCACACATCAGC